>CAYXNU010000069.1:0-2357 GCA_964466485.1 uncultured Ruminococcus sp. | reverse complement strand
ATGCAGACGTAAAACCCCACTCAAAACTTTTCGGAGAATACTCGATTGAACGTCATATACAAAATCCCCATAGGTTTTAAGCCTATGGGGATTAACTATTAACGTAACCGATAAATATTTTTATTACTTATTGATAATAGCACCAGTAGAACCACTAGATACCAATTGAGAGTATCTCTTTAAGTAGCCACTAAGTTCCTTAGTTTTAGGAACGAAATTCTTCATACGTTCGTCTATTTCCTCTTGAGGTACTTCAAGGGTGATAGTATTGTTAGGAATATCTATACTAATAACGTCGCCATCCTTAACGATACCAATAACGCCACCACTAGCAGCCTCAGGGGATACATGACCTATACAAGCACCACGAGTAGCACCACTAAAACGTCCATCTGTGATTAACGCTACAGAACTACCTAAGCCCATACCCATAATAGCAGAAGTTGGGTTTAACATCTCACGCATACCAGGGCCACCCTTAGGACCTTCATAACGGATTACTACTACGTTACCAGACTTAATCTCACCGCTATTGATAGCCTTTTGAGCGTCTTCTTCGCAGTCATATACCTTAGCAGTACCCTTAAATACTAGCATTTCTGGGACTACAGCAGAACGCTTTACAACGCACCTATCGGGGGCGAGGTTGCCCTTTAATACTGCAATACCACCAGTTTCACTGTATGGGTTTTCTATAGGTCTAATAACGTTATGGTTAGTATTTACACAACCCTTAATGTTTTCGCCTAGGGTGTTACCAGTGCAAGTCATAACGTCAAGGTTTAGTAAATCTTTCTTAGATAGCTCATTCATAACAGCGTATACGCCACCAGCCTCATTGAGTTCTTCAATGTAGGTTCTACCAGCAGGTGCAAGGTGACATAGGTTTGGAGTCTTAGCACTGATATCATTAGCGATATCTAGATTTATATCTATACCGCATTCGTGTGCTATTGCAGGGATGTGTAACATACTGTTAGTAGAACATCCTAAAGCCATATCTACAGTTAGAGCGTTCATAAAAGCCTTTTCTGTTAGGATATCTCTAGGGCGGATATCTTTTCTAACTAGTTCCATAACTTGCATACCTGCGTGTTTAGCAAGTTCAATTCTTTCGGAATATACTGCTGGGATAGTACCATTACCCTTTAGACCCATACCTAAAGCTTCTGTTAGGCAGTTCATAGAGTTTGCAGTGTACATACCAGAACATGAACCACAAGTAGGACAAGTCTTGCGTTCAAACTCCTCTAACTTTTCAGCAGTGATTTTACCTGCGTTGTACTGTCCTACAGCCTCGGAAATGCTAGAGAAACTAATCTTTTCGCCATCTAGATGACCTGCCAACATAGGGCCACCACTTACAAATATTGTAGGAATGTTTAGTCTAGCGGCTGCCATTAGCAAACCTGGAACGTTCTTGTCACAGTTAGGAATCATAACTAAAGCGTCAAAGCCGTGAGCCAAAGTCATAGCCTCTGTGCTGTCTGCTATCAAATCTCTAGTAACTAGAGAGTACTTCATGCCCTTGTGTCCCATAGCGATACCATCACATACAGCGATAGCAGGGAACACTCGTGGAGTACCTCCAGCCATAGCGACACCTAGCTTTACAGCCTCTACTATCTTATCGATGTTCATGTGTCCAGGTACTATCTCGTTGTAGGAACTTACTATACCAACTATAGGGCGGTTAATCTCCTCATTAGTCATGCCCAATGCGTGATACAATGCTCTATGTGGAGCATTACTAGTACCATTCTTTAAGTTATCACTAACCATTTAAAACAAATCCTTTCAAATTTTTTTATCTTCTATAGTACACCAAACGCCCAAACGTGTTTGAGCGTTATGGTATATTTAACTATCTTATAAACTTTCTGTCGGTATCGGGTATGCCGTGTTCGTCGGAAACATACCTTTCAACTCTCATGGAAAGATTATACTTTTCTCTAAGTTCTATAATCTTACTCATCATAGGTGAACCGTGGTGTAAGTCTATAGCGTGTTGACTCTCCCAACTGTCAATTAGTAGTACTGTTTCGGAATCCTCCATTGGAAAGAAATACTCATACTTTATGTTTCCACTTTCGGAACGAATAGCATCTACTACCCCACTGGAAACCATCTCTTGTGCAAACTTCTTTGCATTTCCATTTTCGCCAGTGTAGTATATGTTTACTGTAATTGACAACTTAAACACCCCCAAAACTAAGATTAATAGCTATCTTAACGCAAATTCGATATACGGAACGGCGAATCGCCGTTCCCTACAAAAATAATCTATTTCACCGAACTCACATTAACTTATATCTTTCTACATCATGCTAAGTATATGCTGATACGATGGAAACTGT
>CAYXNU010000068.1:0-8322 GCA_964466485.1 uncultured Ruminococcus sp. | reverse complement strand
GAGCCACCGCCACCGTTGTCGCACATGGTACAGTTTTCCGTAAACCTACACGCACACTGAATAAATTGCAAATCGTTGTACTGTTTCCACGCTATGATATCGCTTTCTTTAACCATATACATAGGGCGAATTAGTTCCATACCCTCGAAGTTTGAACTATGTAGTTTAGGCATCATAGTTTGAACTTGTCCGCCGTAGAGCATACCCATTAGTATAGTTTCTATCACATCGTCAAAGTGGTGACCTAAAGCAATCTTGTTACAGCCCAACTCTTTAGCGTGACTATATAGATAGCCTCTCCTCATTCTAGCACATAGATAGCAAGGGCTTTCGTCTATATCGGCAACTATATCGAAAATTTGGGTTTCAAACATCTTTATAGGTAGCCCTAATATTTCAGCGTTCTCTATAATCTTCTGTTTATTTATTTCATTGTAACCAGGGTTCATGACAAGGTATTCCACATCAAAAGGGACATCGCTGTATTTTTGTAGGTGTTGCAAACACTTAGCCATGAGCATACTGTCTTTACCCCCAGATATGCATACAGCTATCTTGTCACCGCTGTTTATGAGTTTATACTCTTTAATTCCCATTACGAACCTATTCCAAATAGGTTTTCTAAACTTTTTAATAATACTTCTCTCTATCTCTTGACTTCTATCCATAATATTCCCTCACACAAATTTATACACGCAAAAATTTTTTTTCATACTGTTTCAGTAGGAACAAGACTATTATATCACTTATTTTGCGAAAAATCAATAAAAATTCGGAACGTCCAAAGGGGGCGTTCCATATATCTAATGTTAAAAATATATCAATTGATATTAATATACACTGTCTAGTAGTAGCGTAGCATCCTCATACCTAGACGTGTCAGTTTCGCTTTTCATCATAACTATGTAGACTTCACGGTTGTCCACTTCAGCGGATATAATCAAGCAGTAACCGGCATTGTCATGGAAACCAGTTTTCACTCCAGTGACACCTTTATAATAGTATGCACTGTCCTCATCTAATAGTTTGTTGCTGTTTACCCATGTATGTTGTTCCCCACTGGAGGCTGTAGTGCTATAAGACTGTGTAGCTACAATATTCTTAAAGGTTTCGTTATCCTCAGCATAGAGTAGTAGTTTCATTAAGTCTTTAGCGGTAACGTAATGGTCTTTTTTGTACATACCGTCAGGGACTACAAAGTTGCTGTCGTCCATGCCTATGGCTTTAGCTTTTTTGTTCATTAAGTCCACAAAGTAGTCAACAGCGTCGCTGTCACTGAGTATAGGGTTTCCGGTGAGTATTCTAGCGGTATTTACAGCTATGGTATATGCTGAATCGTTTCCCGATGGCAATAGCATACCGTATAGCAAATCCTTTAGGGAAATTTCCTCACCTTGCACAAGGTATGCCAAACTAGAGTCGGACTCTATTAGATTTATTTCAGTGCCAACAGTAAATATAGTATCTAGGTCTATGTAATCCATAGCTACAATGGCGGTTAATATTTTAGTAGTACTTGCGGGGTAGCATTTAGCAGTAGAGTCTTTATCAAAGAGTATTTGGTTATTAGTTTTGTCTAGTATGTACACATACTGTGCGGAAATATCGTCCTTAGATAGGTTACTCAAAAGGTTTTTAGAATAGTCATCAAAGTCCACTCCGTCACCCTCTGTGGAGGTATCTTCTACAGTATCATGTTTCATATAAGCCCTAATGTTTTTAAAGTCGTCGTACACTGGGATATTTATAGTATTGCTACGAACATAACTAATACCATATATAATACTAGCCAATATCAAAGCCAGTACACCAATGCATAAGAATACTCTATCCATTCTTAAACGAGATTTCTTTTTCCTCTTTCTTTTTGTTGTACTCATAAAAACCACCTAATTATTTCTTTAAAATGGAACGACACACCGCCGTTTCCTCAAGCGAACTACTAATATTATATCAATTAAATGTACGCTTGTCAATTAGTTAAATGTCAATTCAACAATACAATTTGCCTTCGACAAATTGCGGAACGCCGTGGGCGGCGTTCCGTACACAACATAGATTATATAGTATATGTTTAAATTAAAAAATAAACCCATGTACGGAACGCCGCCCACGGCGTTCCGCCATGCAATAGCATGGCATTATATCTAATATGTATTTAATAGTTAATCAGCATAGACGGAGTCCACACCTAAGTATTCCTCTAGGCAGAGGTTGTTTTCATACATATATGTAGCAACATCCACACCAACATAGCGTAAGTGCCATGATTCATACTGGTAGCCTGTAATATCTTCTTTGCCCTCTGGGAAACGTATAACAAAGCCGTACTTATAGCAGTTTTCGGCAATCCATTGACCCTCTGGGGTATCTGCAAAGCTATCGTCTATGGAGTTTAAATCGAAAGCGTAACCCGACTGGTGTTCGGAATATCCAGCCCTAGCGGAGTATGTATCCACTACTTCGGGAGCGTCGTATTCGCAGTAGCGGTTGTAAACGTTCTGTTGGTAGTAGTAAGAGCGGTATCCGGAAGCTATGTATATGTCTAAGCCCTCACTTGCGGAGTCTTCTTGTAGCTGATTAAAAGCCTCTATAACCTCTGGGAAAAGTCCTTGAGGTGGAGTAGGCTTAGTGTCGTCGTAGCCACCGTTGTAGCCTTGATAGTCAGGGGATACGCTATAGGACTTGTTAATGATTAGTATACCGTCTATGTAGGTGCAACCGTCGATTTCTTCTACTGTGTGTTCGGTAGGGGGTGTAAAGGTATCTTCTTCGGTAGAGGTATCCTCGGAAGTTTCAAGGACTTCTGTATCGTTGCCGTCGGCTAGTATGTCGGATACTGTGTCACTGGAGGTATCGTCTGTAGTGGGGGTTTCCACTTGAGCAATGCTGTTGTCGTTGTTTTGAACGTTAGCACCAGTAGACTCTGCATTGTCCTTGCTAGATACCCTAACTAGTAGTACTATTAAGGTTACAAGTAGCACTAGCCCAATGACTAATATTAAAACTCTGTCGGTTCTAAGTTTAACATTTTTTTCGTTTGAACTCATTTTTATTACTCCTAACTTTTATTATAGTATTTTTAGGGAGATTTCCCCATACTTATATTTTAAATGTTAGTAGAGTTTTCGTCAATAGTTTTTTCATCAATTTTTGGATTTTATTTTGTAGGGAACACCCAATAGGTGTCCCGTACAAATCTATTTTGTCTAACTTGCTTTGTAGCTTAGGTATTTGCTACTACTACTTGAACTATTATTATTAGTAGATGAGTATTGACCGTTGTATATACTTTCAGCCAACTGAGAATACTCTGGGGGGATAACATACATATCAGAGCCAAACTGTAACATATAGCAATCCTCAGTAGTGACGTAGTTAGGTTGTGCAACTCCTAGTAAATCCATTAAAGCGTTGTAGTCGTATAGGGCTTTTCCGTCGTTAGCATATACAACCACTAGTGGGGTATAGTATGTTCCGTCACCGCAAGTTACGTTGCTAGGCTTGTATAGTTTAGCATCCTCATAGTAATACTCTTGAGTATAGTCGTATGCGTCACTAGAAATAGTAGGGGGGTTATAGTTGTTGCTAGTCAAGAAGTTTATAGTATTCTCATATGAATCGAATATGATATAGTCACCTATGTAGCAGTAGGTATCGTTAGGGGTTAGAATATCGTCTATAGTACGATTTTGTAGGTCTTGTTGGTAGCAATCAACAAGTTCCAAAATTTGTGAGTAACTCAACTTTTGATACATTTTAGAATCCATATCCAACTTAGAGGATACATAAATATCATACTTTCTTTTTTCAACAGGGGTTTTACTACTTGAATTGTAATAGTAGTCATTTTCTTCAGTGTAAGTATTTAGCAAGTCCTCTTTAAAGTCTTCAACATTCTGTTTAATGTAAGCATCGTCTAGGCTTAAATCCTTTAGCATCATGTACTGTTCAAAGGATACATAGTACTCCCTAGATATTTCAGTACCTAGTATAGTATGGTACTTAAGGGTTACACGTTTGCTGTAGTAACCATGGTAGTAGTCACTGTTGTTGTTGTAATTGTAGTAGGGGTCAACGTCATATGAACCAAAATGGTTTTCTACAGCATCCTTATGGAAGTCTATTATTTCTTGTATAGACTCTTTATCCTTGATAGTTACGGTATCAGCGTCATATGAGCCAGTGCTATATACACCATTGTAGTTTATTTCCACACTACTTACCATACTAGCAGTAGGAACTTTATCGCCTATACCGAAACCGTTAGCACCCTTTAATAGTAAGCATAATACCACCACACCGCACACAGTAGCGATATATCTTACCACGCTCAAACCGAACTTTTTAAAGCCACGGTTAGCTATAGCCTCAAATATAAAGTACACTATAGCACTAAAGAATAGCATAGGTGCGATAGCATCTGCATCGTCTATAGCTATCATAATAGCCACTATAATGAAAGTAATAACCGTCATAGTAATGTAGTAGAACAACCTAAATACAAAAGGTTTAGAAACGTCTTCTGCTTTACGTTTTTTGTATAGTAAGTATGCTACTACAAAGTATATAGCATCCACTAGGATAACGCTTATGTACCACCTTAAAAGGCTAGAGAAGTATTCCATCTTTATGTTGCTGGAACATATACCTATCAAAGCACCTATAGGACTACTAGTAGATATATACTTCAATAGGTAGTCGGAAGTGCTTACTCCGTATATATCCTCAAAGAATACCAAAAAGAATACCGCTATAACCGCAGGTATTAAACCATTCGCTAATACGTTATATGCTATAGCCTCAAACTGTGAACCACAACAAGAAGTTATCAACACTGTAAGTGTATAGAACATTATCATTATTAGTAGACCACATATAGCCCACTGTATAGTATACCTAGTAATGGTTATACTGCCATTGTCGTCAAGACCTGTTAAGTTTGTAGTTGCCCAGTCGCTTGAAGCAAAACACGCTAAACCGTGTATTATCAAGGATACCACTACACTAATAACATATGGTACAGTGTAGGCACACAACCCCGAAAGATAGTCACTTAAGAAACGTTGTTTAGTAGTTATAGGTAGAGCGTACACCATATCTACTTTGCTTTTCTTGTATAGGTAGTCGAATGAATTTAAAGCTATAGAAAAGCCCATAAGCACAGCTACTCCAAAACAGCACACCGATAGCGGAATAAATCCACCCATAGTGTAGCTATCGCTAACTGAACACACTATTGCAGATATAAAAAATAGTGGTAATCCTAAAGCGTGTAACACGCACATAACTATTAAGAACTTCTTTTGGCTCTTTAGGTTCATCTTAAAGTTAAACCAAAAGGCTTTGTTAAAGATAGTTTCCTTAACGTTTTTAGTATCCTTATTGCCTGTCAATTCCGTTGAAATCATAACCTAAAACCTCCATCTCATAGATAAATATTTCTTCTAGTGTTAGTGGTATAATATCCAACACCACGGGATTTTTACACTTAAACTTTTCTCTAATTTCTTCCTCGCTACCACGGATAATAATATGGTATACGCTGTGGTTCTGTTCAAAGTGTAGTATGTCTAACTCTGGGAACTCTCTAGCGGAATAGCTTTGTGGTAGAGTATCATCTATCTTAGGGAATACCACTTGCACTTTGTGTATGTTAGATTTCACGCTGTCTAGGTCACGGCTAAAGACAATCTTTCCTTGATGTAGTAGAGCCACACTGTCGCAAACCTCGTTAATCTCTTTTAGGTTATGTGATGATATAATAGTAGTAAGTTCACGGTCTAGCATAGCGTCCACAAGCATACGTTTAACTATTATACGCATAGTAGGGTCTAAGCCGTCGAAAGCCTCGTCTAGTAGTAGGTAGTCAGTTTGACACGCTAGGGCTATTATTACTATAGCTTGACGTTTCATACCTTTAGAAAAAGTACTAGTCTTTCTGTTTAGAGGTAGGTTTATAGTTTGGCGTAACTTCTCAAAAAGTTCTTCTGAAAAGTTTGGGTAGAAACCTTTGTAGAAGTCTTTAAGTTCTCTAAGGGTGAAGTTTGCAAACTGCACAGTTTCGTCATTAATAAAGAATACTCTTTCTTTAACTTTAGGGTTGTTAAAAACGCTTTCACCATCTATAGTTACGCTACCGCCATTAGGCTGATATATTCCGCACAATAGTCTTAGTATAGTAGACTTTCCTGCACCGTTAGAGCCTAGTAACCCAAAAGCCACACCCTTTGGTATGCTTAAATCCACTCCATCTAAGACCTTTACATCATCAAAAGTCTTTGTAGTATTGATAAGTTCAATCATATTTTTTCAATCCTTTCAATAAGTTCTTCTTTAGATATTCCTGTTTGAATAGCCTTGCTTACGCAGTTATCGAACTGTGCGAACATATTCTTTTTGATAGTGCTGTCTGTTACCTTAGCAACAAAACTACCTCTACCAGTGAGAGAGTATATTATACCATCGTTCTCCAACTGATTGTATGCCTTTACTACAGTATTAGGATTTACCCCCAACTCTTTAGCTAACCCCCTAATACTAGGCAACTGTGAATTTTCGGTTAATACACCTTTAATAATCAACTCCACGATTTTGTTATATAGTTGTTCATATATAGGTGTACGGCTCATCAAATCTATATCGAACATTCAAAAACCCCCTTTCAAAGAGTGTACTATATATTCTAGTACAATTAGTATATCATATGATTATATGTTTGTCAATGCTTTTCAAAAAATCCATGGAATATTTTATTAAATATTTTTTTACAAAAATTGTTGCATTTCCCAACATATTGTGGTATAATGTCCCTTAGTGTCAAACTTTAAAAGATATATTAAAAAGGGGATTTAAAAAAAATGGATAATCATTTTTCAAAGGAAGATACCAAAATTTTAAAAGGGTTTGCCATGGCATTAATGCTAATGCACCACCTATGGGCATTTCCCGAAAGAATAGCCTACGACGGTTTAACGTGTTCTATAGAAATCTACGACATGACATTGATTAAATACTTAGGCATTTTCGGTAAAATTTGCGTATCTATATTTATGTTCTTAGGCGGATATGGTATATATAAGTCTTACGAAAAAAAGGGTTTCGACCTATTTGCAAGGTTGAAATCGTTGTACTTGTCCTACTGGAAAGTATTTATAATATTTATCCCAATAGGGTTTATATTCTTTTCAGACCAACCCATCTATTGCGACACGGAAACTATTTGCACGGTGTTTTCGGAATTCAAACTAGATGAGTGCATAAACAACTTTTTGGGAATAAGTTGCACATACAACGGCGAATGGTGGTTTTTCTTAAGCTACATATATGCAATACTAACGTTCCCAATAATAGTAAAAGTCATGAAAAATCGTCCTTTAGCCTCAAACCTTTGGATTATAGTAATATATAGCATACTAGAGGCTAACGTTTTCCCAGCCCTAGGAAAGATAGAAGTACTCGGAACTATAAACAATAACTTTATATATAGGAGTCTATTCTGTCAAACCACCCCATCAATATCGTGTTTCTGGATGGGTATTCTCATGGCAAAAGAAGATTTACTAGTAAAAACCATTGCAAAGTTAAAACAGCAAAAAGCCCTAAACCCTATAGTAGATATTATCGTAATAGTACTAACAGTATACCTACGCAACACCGCACTAGGCTCAAGCCTAGATATGATATATGTACCAATATTAGTCATATGCGTATCAAATCTTGTAAGCTTTAAGCTACTTAAGTTTTTAGGCAAAGGCTTAAAGCACGTCGGAAACCACAGCACAACCATGTGGCTAACGCATAGCTTTTTATGTTACTATTTCTACCCAACTGCTAAGCTAGTCGTTGCCCCAAAGAATGGATTTTTGTCATACTTGTTGCTATTTTTTATCAGTTTTGTGTTGTCCTTTGTACTGGATGACTTTTACAAATTCCTATCGAAACACATCAAAAATATCAAGCCCCCAACTAAGCTACTTAAAAAGCTTTCCAAAACGAACGACGCTACCTCTAAAGAACTAGTCGAAAACACCCAATAGCAGATATGTATTCCAGTCAAACTTTACAAGTACCGGAACGGCGATTCGCCGTTCCCTAAAAAACTTCCCAAAGCAGACTCCCCCACAAACCACGCTACATCTAGAAAATCCGTCAAAAACACCCTACCAAAAATTTGTTCATAAAATATTTACAATTTAAACTATTGACATTTTGCTTGTAGTGTGTTATACTAATTAAGCTGATTGATAACAATAACAATTAACTTAAACGTTGGAGAGGTATCGAAGCGGTCATAACGAGGCGGTCTTGAAAACCGTTTGC
>CAYXNU010000067.1:0-8516 GCA_964466485.1 uncultured Ruminococcus sp. | reverse complement strand
TGAAAGGTGCAAGGGTTGTGCTTTATGTACTTCAGTATGTCCAAAAAAGATAGTTACCATCCAAAAAGAGAAACGTAACTCAAAAGGATATTTTACCGCTACTTGTGTAGACAATTCGCAATGTATAGGTTGTACAATGTGTGCTATAATGTGTCCTGATTGTGCTATAGTAGTAGAAAAGTAAAAATCAAAATCGAGGTGATATATTTGGAAAGGAATCTTATGAAGGGCAACGAGGCATTGGCAGAAACAGCTATTAGGGTTGGTTGCAAATGTTACTTTGGATACCCTATAACTCCACAAACAGAAATTTCGGCTTATATGTCTAAACGTATGCCCAAAATAGATGGTGGTGTGTTTATTCAAGCAGAATCGGAGATTGCAGCGATTAACATGGTTCTAGGTGCATCTGCCTCTGGTGTTAGGGCTATGACTTCTTCTTCCTCCCCTGGAATATCCTTAAAGTCGGAGGGTGTTTCGTATATGGCAGGTTGTGACTTACCAGGGGTTGTTGTAAACGTTCAAAGGGGTGGCCCAGGTTTGGGAGGCATTCAGCCATCGCAGTCGGATTATTGGCAAGCCACTAAAGCTTTAGGGCATGGAGATTTTCAAATCTTAGTGTTTGCCCCTGCCTCTGTTCAAGAGATTATCGACTTGACTGTTAAAGCTTTCGATACCTCTGATTACTACAGAATCCCAGCTATGATACTTATGGACGGTCTTTTAGGACAGATGATGGAACCTGTTACTTTTCCAGAACTTAAACAAAACCACTTTGACAAAAGTTGGGCTTGTAATGGACACCAAAACAAGAGAAAACACAACATTATTAACTCTCTATTCTTACAGGCAGATATATTAGAAGATATAGTAGTAAATAGATACAAACGCTATGAAATAGTTAAACAAGAATTGCATATGGCTGAAAGCTATCTAACGGAGGACGCTGACATAGTAGTAGTTGCCTATGGTGCTACCGCTAGAATAGTAAAATCTGCGGTGCTTAAAGCTAGAGATAAGGGCATTAAAGTTGGTATGTTTAGACCTATAACTTTATGGCCTTTCCCTAAAGACGAAATAAATCAAGCTGTAAAAGGTTGCAAAGAAGTTTTGTGTGTAGAAATGTCCATGGGACAAATGGTAGACGATGTTAAGTTGGCTATAGAGTGTTCTAAGCCTGTACATTTCTATGGTAGAACTGGTGGTGTAGTCCCTACACCTAACGAAGTTCTAAACAAGATTTTAGAGTTGGGAGGAATTGGCTAATTATGGCTATAGTATTTGAAAGACCAAAATCCCTATTAGACGTTTCCACGAGTTACTGCCCAGGTTGTACTCATGGTATTGCACATAGGTTGGTTTGCGAAATTATAGACGAAATGGGTATCGAGGGCGATACCATTGGTATATGTCCCGTTGGATGTTCTGTTACTGCATACGATTACTTTGGTTGTGACATGATAGAAGCTCCACACGGCAGAGCCCCCGCTGTGGCTACTGGCGTTAAAAGAGCCAACCCCGACAAGTTTGTATTTACCTATCAAGGCGATGGCGACTTAGCAGCTATAGGCACTGCCGAAACTGTTCACAGTGCTACCCGTGGCGAAAACATAACCGTCATATTTATAAACAATACCAACTACGGCATGACTGGCGGTCAAATGGCACCTACCACTCTACCTAACCAAATTACCCAAACTACACCATACGGCCGTGATACTAAGGTTGCGGGTTTCCCTGTGCGTGTATGCGAAATGTTAGCTACCCTCGATGGTACTGCTTTGGTACAACGTACCGCCCTAGACAGCGTTGCTCACATTAACGATTGCAAAAAAGCTATTAGAAAAGCTTTTAAATACCAACAGGAAAAGAGAGGCTTTTCTATAATAGAAATTCTATCAACTTGCCCTACCAACTGGGGTTTGACTCCTCTTGAATCTTTGGAACGTATTAGAAATGAATGTATTCCTTACTACCCACTAGGTGTATTTAAGGACGTTTGTAAAGAAAGGTGAGTATTATGACGGAAGAAATTATTTTAGCAGGTTTTGGCGGACAAGGTGTGCTATTTGCTGGGAAAATCTTAGCATACTGTGGGCTTATCTCTAATAAGGAAGTTTCGTGGTTGCCATCCTATGGCCCAGAAATGCGTGGCGGTACAGCCAACTGTTCTGTGTGCATTTCGGACGATGTAGTAGGTTCTCCATTAGTTACCGAACCCAACATATTCTTAGCTATGAACCAACCCTCATATACTAAGTTTATTGGCAAAGTTCAGTCGGGAGGCAAAGCCTTTATAGATAGCACTCTAGTTAGCAAGAAGTCCGAACGCAACGACATAGAATGCCACTATATCCCAGCTACACAAATCGCAGAGGAAAACGGTTTGCAAGGCATGGCAAACATTGTGCTTTTAGGTAACGTCATTAAAGAAACTGGCTTGTGTGCGTTGGATACTATTAGAAAGGCTTTTGAGAGCGTTGTACCTCCAAAGAAAGCCAACCTCATCGATGCCAACATGAGAGCCATAGAACTCGGCATGGCTTACTAAATTTTTGTAGGGAACGTCCATTGGGCGTTCCGTTTTTTGTATGCATATGAATTTCACGGCATTATATCGAATTCATATAATAAAAATAGACAGGAAAAAGGCACACCATTACGATGTGCCTAAATCCTATTTTACCAATATTTAAGAAGAAAGCAAATTAAAACTATTCTGCCTCATCCACTGCATCAGCCTCTGAATCAGCGTCTGCATCTGCATCAGCCTCAACGTCAGCATCAGTGTCGGAATCAGCATCAGGGGTGTCATCTTCAGCAACTTCAGCATCATCGCCGTTGCTGTCAGCACCAGTGCTAGTAATAGTGAAAGTAACTTCAATCTTCGAGAAAGCACTATCAAAAGTAGAGGCAGGAACGATTTGAGCGGAGATACCGTCTAAGTCGCCGTCAGCAGTCCAAACATCCTCAGTAGGAGCATCAGTAACATAGCTATTAAAGATGTTAGTTCTTAGGTTGCCGTCCTCGTAGTTACAGTAGTTTTTAGTAAATTCAACCTCATTACCATCTAGAGTAATGCTGTCGATAGTAATAGCAGTAGCCTCATCTGGGAATAGTTCCTCACCGTTTTGGATAACTATAGCACAGAAAGAACAACCAGTAATAGTATCAAGACCGTTCATGCCTACAGCATCAGGGTCGGAGGCATCAAGGCTAACAGTGTAAGTACCGTCGCCATCGATGTGAACTACACCAGCACCAAAGGATAGGTTGTCCATATCGCTACCACCGTATTGTAGCCACCATTGAGAGTCACCGAAAGCTAGGTAAGCATCGCCATCTTCAGCGGCAACACCCTCAGGAAGTACAATAACATCTTGAGCAGATTCTTCAGCTTCAGTGTCGTCAGCCTCATCGGCTTCAGTGTCAGCTTCAGTTTCAGTGGAATCAGCTTCTGTATCAGCCTCAGTGTCAACGGCTTCAGTAGCTACAGTGTCGTTCTCAGCGGAACTAGTATCATCTGTAGAGCTGTCGTTACTACCACAAGCAGTCATCATAGTAGCCACCATAGCGATAGCTAATAATATTGTTAATTTCTTTTTCATTTTTTTTGCTCCTTATATATAGTAAGTAATTAAAAACACAGAACGCCAATCCAATTGATTTATAACAATTTTTAGAATTTAATTGATAAGGACTAGCGTTCCATCCAAATAACAAGGGGGTCTATAGGTTGACTATAGCCATACATATATAATACACTTTTATTGTGATAATTTCAAGTAGAAAAGTTTACTTTGTGATTACAATTTTTTGTGGAAAATTCCCAATTTGTAACTTAAACGATTTCGATACCCAAAGAAAGTTACAAACTATAAACATTTTTAAAATATTGAAACTTTTTTAAAATATCGCAAATATGATATATTTTACGGAACGTCGCCCATGACGTTCCGCTATATTCCACAATTATCCATTGTAAGGCATAAGTTGAAACTCTATATAGAACTCATTTTTCAAGCCGTCACTAGAACGACGTTCAACTTTAGCAGTTACCTTGTCCCCCGGTTTAAAGCCCTCTAGAGCGGACATAACAGAGGAGTAGTCGTCTACCACTTCGCCGTTAATTTGCGTTATGATATCGCCAGTCTTTAGGGCGGTATCGGCAATACTGCAAGTTTGGTCTATGTCAGTGATTTCTATTTCGTTGCTTTTTAGGTTGAAAGTAATACCAATCCTAAAGCGGTTTTGTATTAAACTTTCTGCACAGTCTAGGGCATCGTTAATGCGTATAGCGAACCCCAAACCCTCGTAAGTTTCGTCCTCGGATATTTTTAGGGTAGTTATGCCCACCACTTGACCGTACATATTTAGTAAAGCACCGCCCGAATTTCCAGGGCTGATAGCGGTATCCGTTTGGATATATGTGCGTTTTACGTTGTCGCTAGTGGTGTAGTCCCTACTAATGCTAGACACTATACCTTTAGTTACCGTGCCAGTAAGACCCGCAGGGTTTCCTATAGCTACCACATCTTCTCCGAGGATAACGTTGTCGGAGTTGCCCATAATAGCGACAGGTAAGTCTGTAGTATCGGCTTGTAGCACAGCGATATCTAAATCGGTATCCATGCCCACGAAACTAAGGTTAAATTGAGTTTCGTCATCCAAAGCCCCAATGATGTAGTTAGCGTCTGCTATTACATGGGCGTTAGTTAGGACGTAGCCATCCTCACTGAAAACTATACCCGAACCCATACCAGTTAGGGTTATGCCGTCTGTGGAAACGTATATAGCAATAATGGAACTACTAGCATACTTAGCCACACCGGCAACGGTATAAGAGCCGTCAGCGTTAGTGTAGGTAGAATCTTCACGCTGTGGGGTATCGTATTGTACTATGTTCACATCATCGTTAGTAGAAAAGTCATACTCTGTGGATGACTTAACGTTTTCAGAAGTGTTGTCCTCTGCGCCTATAGTTTCGGCACTGGTGTAAGATGAGGGGTTTTCAAAGTCTATCATCATGCAACATATTAGAATGCTTAAGCATAGCAGTATAAACACGACGAATAGAGCAGTAGTCTTTTTGCTAACCAAAGATACAGTTTCTGCTCTGCGAGGTTTACTCTTATAGAACTCATACAACTGCACTACAGAAGATTTATCTTTAGGGGTAGATACTTCACTAGTAGAAGTTTCCACACCTTCCACGGAGTTAGATAGTTCTTCATTAGTGGGGGTGTTGTCTAAGCTCGATGAGTTGTAATTGTTATTATCATCCATACTCTAAAACCTTTCTTAAAAATTATTGTAGGGAACGGCGATTCGCCGTTCCGTGGCTAAAAAAATCCTTTATGTTGTATTTTACGGAATGCCCGACGTTCCCTACAAAGTCTTAATCCATCGAATTTGCGTTAGATTACAATTCTTTTTCGTCCACTTCAAACTTGTAGCCCACACCCCAAACGGTAGTTAAAGCCCACTTGTCGGATACACCCTCCAACTTTTCTCTAAGACGTTTTATGTGTACATCTATGGTACGGGAGTCGCCATAGTATTCAAAGCCCCAAACCTCGTCAAGTAGTTGGTTTCTAGTGTAGACTCTGTTTGGGTTGGAAGCTAAGTAGAATAGCAGTTCTAGTTCTTTAGGGGGAGTATCTTTAACTTGACCGTCAATCTTAAGTTCGTATCTAGTCATGTTAATTACTAGCTTGTCGTACCTAACTTCTTTTATTGCCGAATCGTTGGACTTTTTACCGCACCTACGATATACAGCTTTTACTCTAGCCATAACTTCCTTAATTTCAAACGGCTTAGTGATGTAGTCATCTGCACCCAATTCTAAGCCTAAAACCTTGTCGAAAGTTTCCGATTTAGCGGTAATCATAATTATAGCGATGTTCGACTTTCGTCTAATCTCTCTGCAAATTTGAAAACCGTCTATATCTGGCAAACCAATGTCCAGTAGGATAATATCGGGGTTGATATGATTAAACCTTACTAGAGCATCGTTGCCGTCGTACGCTAAGGCAACGCTAAAGCCTTCTTTTTCCATGTACTGCTTTAGTAGTTCGCAAGTACTTCTATCATCGTCTATAATTAAAGCTGTTCCTATTGACATTTTTATACATCTTCCTTTACTATAAGATTCAGTTCCGTGTAATAATATTATAACATATTTAATGGATATGCACAAGGGGTTTTTGAAAAAACTATGTATAAAATATGAACTTTTTGTTGCAATAGAAATTCCGTGCGGTTTTATGGCACGGAACTCCAACAATTAATTAAGGAAAGTAACTTTATAATCAATTACTAGTTGTTAAGATTCAGGGTCATATAAAGGGTCTGACACTGTGCTATCCGTATTGAACATACTTACATCAGTGCTGTTGTAAGTACATTGTTTAGTAGCAGGTAGAGGATATCTACCAGTATAAGTACCAGTTGAGCTATCCGCAAAGATAGCAGATAGAACCTTTATAGTATTAGTATTTCTGTCGGTAACGTTGTTTACTTGAACTCTAACAGCCCACGCAGAGTTTTCACTAAAGTTAGTTCCTAGCTTGTTGGTAATCTTATCACAAGCGGATGTATGCTTAGGGTCGCCGTCACCTTTGGCTATAATTTCAAGGCTATTGTCTGCAGTAGCGTTTACTACTTGAGAAACCTTGCCCTCAAGTTGGTAGTCTTGTAAGACTGTCACAGCGGTATTAAAAACGGTTTTAGCCTCGCTGTTGCAAGTTTTAATCTTACTATCTCTAATCCAACCCAAAGCGTTTGGAACTAACACACCACATAGAACAGCAAGTATCGCCATAACTACGATAAGTTCCATCATAGTGAAACCCTTTAACTTTTTCTTAAATTTCATGTTAGAAATCCCTCCCAAAATAAAATACACAAAGAGTATATACTATAATTATACCAATGTTAGGGAAGTTTGTCAACACAATTGATAACAAATATTTTAAGGTGTTTTTGTGGAAGTCCACAAATTGTGAAAAAAATTAAAAACCTATTCTAAAGCTAAAGTTTCTATAATGCTATTAGATACCAAAAAGCCTTTTCTAGTTAGAGATACCACACCATCGTTAATAGTTAGATATCCGCAACGTTCAAGGGGGGTAGCCTTGCTTAGAACCTTTTCGGCATACTGCGGATACTTTTTGGTATCCAAACCAGTGGTAAGCCTTAGCGATAGCATAGCCACTTCCTCAAAGGTATAGGGGTTTGAATCCGTCAGTTGTGTAGTTTGATGTTCATCCAGTATAAAAGTATCCCTATCACTAGGAACGCAAAACCTTTTCCCAGCAAAGCACGAATGCGACCCCGAACCTATCCCTAGATAGTCCACGCACTGCCAGTACTTTAAGTTGTGTTTGCTTTCAAAACCACGCTTAGCAAAGTTAGATATTTCATACTGCATAAAGCCGAAACTCTCAAAGATTTCTATAGTTTGCAAGTACATATCGGAAACGGTGTCATCTGTGGGGAGTTTCGAGAGTATAGAGGAGTCCGTGCTGTAGGGGGTGTTGTCTTCCACTTTTAGCATATATGACGATATATGCTGAATATCCAAACTAGATAGCTTTTCGCACGAATACTTTAGGGTGTCCATAGTTTGGGTAGGAGTACCAACCATTAAGTCACAGGATATATTTTCAAACCCACAGGAACGTGCAGTGCTTACTATGTTTTGGCAGTCCTTAAAAGTGTGATATCTGCCTAGGTATTGTAGTTCGCTATCCACACAGGATTGCACCCCTATAGATAGCCTATTCACCCCGAAACTTCTAAGGCTTTGTAGCTTGTTGGCATTTAGGGTTTTAGGGTTAGCCTCAAGAGTTATTTCGCTGTGCGGTGGCATATGGTAACACTTTTTAGCAGTGGCTATAATATCCCTAATGGTTTCCACGGGCATTAGCGAGGGAGTACCGCCCCCAAAGTATAGCGTATCTGCGGTAGTGCCGTACTGCGAATAGTACTCCAAATTCCTAATGACAGCGTTAGCGTATGCGATAGCCTTATCTTTAGAGTACCCCTCTGAATAGAAATCGCAATAGGGACACTTCTTAGCACAGAACGGAATATGTATATATATACCTATCATGGGAGTTACTTTCCGCCTAAGTCGTTTCTAATGCAACGTTCTAGGTCTGGGATAAATCCATCTATAATCTTTGTGCCAACTAATGCTATAGCCCACATTCCCAAAATAAAGTCATAGTTTTGATGTTCTACACCCTCGTTCATTTCCGTGATTAATATCAAGGCTGTATAGGCGAAAGCTATCAAGTACACCACGGACTTTATAGCGGTAGTAATCTTACCGTTTACCACTCTACGACCACAGTTTTTGCACTTAGTACCCTTAGAACCCATACCACCAGTAACCATCTTTTGTAGAGGTGATATAGTCTTTTCGTGGCAGTGTGGACACTTATATTTAAACATATTTAAGACTTCCTTTCTTTACTAGTTATCTATATCTGTCAACTTTTGGAGTACGT
>CAYXNU010000066.1:0-8520 GCA_964466485.1 uncultured Ruminococcus sp. | reverse complement strand
GTGTTGAAGTTTACATCCGTAAAGTTGCTCCATTAGGCGACCCAGTTGAGGTTACCGTTAGAGGATACGAGCTTTCACTTCGTAAAGCTGACGCTGAAATGATTGAAATTGAATAGTCTATTCTAATTTTGAGAGTGTTACCGCACTTTTATGTTAGTACTTATTTAGGTAACACTTTTGTTTTTTAGTCGTTGGTTAGCAGTAGCTAACTTTTAGAAAGGATTGGTTTTTTATTATGGAGATTAAGATTGCTCTTGCAGGTAATCCTAACTGTGGTAAGACTACTCTCTTTAATGCGTTGACGGGTTCTAACCAGTTTGTAGGTAACTGGCCGGGTGTTACTGTTGAAAAAAAAGAGGGTAAACTTAAGAACCACAAGGATGTTATTGTGACAGACTTACCGGGTATATATTCGCTGTCGCCGTACACTTTGGAAGAGGTAGTTGCTAGAAACTATCTTATAGATGAACGCCCAAACGCAATACTAAACATCATAGATGGTACTAACCTAGAACGTAACCTATACTTGACTACTCAGCTAGTAGAGATAGGTATTCCAGTGGTAATAGCCATTAACATGATGGATATAGTTCAAAAGAACGGTGACAAAATCAACTTAAAGCAGTTATCTAAAGAGTTGGGCTGTCAAGTTGTAGAAATATCCGCTTTAAAGGGTACAGGCATAAACGAGGCCGTAGAGGCTGTAGTAAAGGTTGCAGAGGCTAACAAGAGAATGATTCCTCAACATAGTTTTTGTGGCTGTGTAGAACACGCTATTGCACACATAGAAGAAGCTTTGCTACACGATGTACCAGAAGAAAGACAAAGATGGTACGCTATAAAGGTCTTTGAGCGTGACCAAAAAGTTATCGACAAACTAAAGATTTCTGACAGCGTGATGGAGCATATCGAAAAAGATATACAGTCCGCTGAAACTGAAATGGATGACGATTCAGAAAGTATTATCACAAATGAAAGATACATATACATAGGTTCAATTATCAACGATTGCTACACCAAAAAGAACAAGGGTGAAATGACTATCTCGGATAAGATAGACAGAATCGTTACTAATAGAATCCTTGCATTGCCGATATTTGCGGTGATTATGTTTATAGTGTACTATGTATCGGTAACTACAGTAGGCTCGATAGTTACAGACTGGACTAACGATGTACTATTCGGTGATATTATCCCACCTGCCGTGGAAAGCTTTTTAACTAGTATAAACTGTGCCGACTGGTTAAGCGGTTTAATACTAGATGGTATCATAGGCGGTGTAGGTGCTGTAATAGGTTTCGTACCTCAAATGTTGATACTATTCCTATTCTTAGCGTTCCTAGAGAGTTGTGGTTATATGGCTCGTATAGCGTTCGTTATGGATAGAATCTTCCGTAAGTTCGGTCTATCTGGTAAGTCTTTCATACCTATGCTAATAGGTACAGGTTGTGGAGTTCCAGGTATTATGGCATCTAGAACCATAGAGAACGAACGTGACCGTCGTATGACTATTACCACTACTACTTTTATTCCATGCGGTGCAAAACTTCCAGTTATAGCATTGATTGCAGGTGCTTTATTTGACAATGCTGGTTGGGTAGCAACAAGCTGTTACTTTGTAGGTATCCTAGCGATAATAGTTTCGGGTATCATGTTGAAAAAGACTAAGATGTTTTCAGGCGACCCTGCACCATTCGTAATGGAACTACCTGCATACCATATGCCAACAGTAAGTAATATCTTACGTTCTATGTGGGAACGTGCATGGAGCTTTATTAAAAAGGCTGGAACTATTATCTTACTATCATCTATAATTTTGTGGTTCTTACAAGGTTTCGGTGTAGAGGATGGCTCTTTTGGTTTGGTAGAAGATTTAGACAACTCAGTACTAGCTAAGATAGGTAGCGTAATCGCTCCAATATTTGCACCACTAGGCTTTGGCAACTGGAAATCAGCAGTAGCAGTAGTTACTGGATTAATCGCTAAAGAAAACGTAGTAGCTACTTTTGGTGTTCTATATGGTGGTCTAGACGAAGTTGCAGAAGATGGTTCTGAAATTTGGGGTACTTTACAATCTGCTATGACTCCCCTACAGGGCTATGCATTCTTGATATTCAACTTGCTATGTGCTCCATGCTTTGCTGCTATGGGTGCTATTAGGAGAGAAATGAACAGTGGTAAATGGACTGCTTTCGCTATAACATATCAATGCGTATTTGCTTATGCAGTATCCTTAATGATATACCAATTCGGTAGCCTATTCACTGGCAACGGAAACGTAGTTGGAGTAATATGTGCAACTTTGGTACTAGCATTTATCATCTATATGTTAGTTAAACCTTACAAAGAAAGCACTACTCTTTCAAGCAAAGCCATTAGAAATTAACACTAGAGTGTATATACTAAGATTAGAACGCCTAAAAAAACTAGGCGTTCTAATACTATAAGGAGGTATCTTTTATGTTAGAATTTATTGTTAATAACATATCTACAATAGTAATAAGCTTGATACTATTAGCTATAGTAGTGCTAATAGTAAAGAGTATGCTTAAAGATAAAAAGTCAGGTAAAGGCTCTTGTAGTTGTGGATGCTCAGGTTGTCCAAACTCCTCAATGTGCCATGGGCAACACCACAAATAAAGATAAAAGATAATTCTATTACACGGAATGTTCATAAGGCATTCCGTGTTTTTTTATGGTATATATCTATTTTAGTAAGTTTTCAAAATCATTTTCGGATAGCACCGCTACACCTAAAGCTTTAGCTTTTTCTAGTTTAGAACCCGCCTTTTCACCAGCGATTAAGTAGTCGGTCTTTTTGCTAATAGAACCCGTTACTTTAGCCCCTAAACTTTCCAACTTTTCTTTTATGCTGTCCCTAGAATAGTTTACTAAAGTACCAGTCACCACAACGACTTTTTCATTAAAGGGGTTGTCTGTAGTGGGTTGAGTGTCAAGTTTTTCAAAGGTTAGGTAAGGAATAATCTTTTCTACCATGGATATATTTTCGCTATCGGAGAACCATGCCTTTATAGAAGTATCTGCTACTTCTCCAAAGTCATTTAGGGATGTGAAATCAAAGCCATTTTCTACCGCTTGATAGAAATCTTCCCAACTGCCATTGAAACGTTTAGCTATAGCTTTAGATGCGGATTTGCCTATAGTTTCAATTCCTAAAGCCGTTAAAAAGTTTTCAAGTTTGCAGTGCCTACTATTTTGAATGCTATTCCAAAGGTTGGTGTAATTCTTATCCCCGAACTTCTTTATATAGCTAGTTTCCCCAGACTTTAAAACTTTGTTAATAGTTTCTTCCATGTTAGCTATTTCATAGGCAAACTTGTCTAGTGTGTAAATATCTTCTAAAGATTGCAAATATCCACGCTGTATAAGTTTTTTTATGATAGCCTCGCTTAGACCGTCAACGTTCATGCAAGGTTTGGAAACGTAATGTACAAACTCTTGTATATGTTTACCACCACACTTTTGATTAGTACAAGTTAAAACTTTAGTTTCGTGTAGTTGTTTAACTTGAGTATCTGCATGACATATAGGGCAATGTTTAGGTATTTCTAGGTTGTTGCTCTTAGTGAAATTTTCCACTATCTGTGGGATAATCATATTAGCTTTAATTACGGATATAGTATCGCCAATGCCTAACTGCAAAGCGTCAATCATGCTAATGTTATGTAAACTAGCCTTAGACACTGTAGTGCCGTCTATTATTACTGGGTCGAACTGGGCTACTGGAGTTAAGTTGCCGTTTCTGCTAATTTGCCACTCCACACCCTTTAGAGTAGTTATCTCGGACTCATCATTGAACTTAAAGGCTATGCCGTCATTGTAGTGGTGGGAGGTTTTGCCTTGTGCTTTAGAATACTTAATATCATCGTATCGGATAACTATGCCATCTATAGGCACAGAGTTCTTAATGGCAACCTCTTGTAATATTTCTATAACATCTTCTATGTTGCTCTTGTTGTTTGGAACTTTAAAGTATTTTTCAGTGTAAAAACCATAGGACTTTAGAGTATTTAGGTTTTTGTATTTAGAGTTGCCGTCTAAGCCCTCAATAACGTCAAAAGCCATAAAGTATACGAACCTATTAGCACAGATACTACTATCCAGTTGCCTAACAGACCCCGCAGATAAGTTTCTAGGGGTTTTGTACTTGCTGTCGTCGTCCAAAGTGGAGTTAATCTTTTCAAAGTCGTCCTTGTGTATAATAGCTTCGCCAGTAATAACAAGCCTATCCTTATAGGGTATATTTAGAGGGATGTTCTTAAAAGCCTTAGCGTTGTGTGTAATGTTTTCTCCCACGATACCATTTCCACGAGTGGATGCCTCTACTAGAGTGCCATTTTCATACACTAGCTTAACGGTTAAACCGTCATACTTGAGCATTATCAAGCAAGGTTGACTGCCAATAAATTTAGAAACATCGTCAAGGCTTTTAGTTTTGTCAAGGGATAGCAAAGGTATATCGTGAGTAACTTTTTCAAGTTTGCTTTTCACTTCGTAACCTACGTTCTGTGTAGGCGAATTTGATAGCACTATCCCAGAGTCTTTTTCCAGTTGTGAGAGCTTATCGAAAAGTTTGTCGTATTCTTCGTCGCTCACAGATGGGCGGTTTTCGTTATAGTATTCGTTGCGGTAGACGTTTAACTTTTCCACCAACGATTTAATCTTTTCCATATTATCCATAAAATTATAAATCCTTTCAAAAATAGCTATTATATTTAAGTTTATCGGTATATATAATTATACACCATATCTTTAAAAAAAGTCAATGAAAAGCTGTACTACAAACAGTACAAAAGATATAAAAAACCATTATTTAAAAAATATATCAAATATTGTTTGTGTTAAATGTGCGAGAACCCTTGAATTTTTTTGAAAAATAGTATATAATCTTAGAAGTGACTATTTTTTGAATGAAAGGGTACTTTAATATATGAAAGTTAAAAATATTTTGTTTTTCACGATAATCTTTACAATAGGTGTGCTATTTGGTTACAATACACTAGACGCTTACGCTACTACTTCCGAGGAAATTAGCGACAAGATGAGCAACCTCTACTTTTTCGATATCGACGAGGAAAGAGCCTTAGCAAACCCCGATACACCTATTCCCGTGGCGGGTTACACCGATAAAGAAGTCGAGATGATATGCTCTATAGTAATGCGTGAAACAGGTTATGGAGATGTGTTATCAAAGCAGTTGGTAACTAATGTAATCAGAAACAGAGTTGCCTCTAGTAAGTTCCCAAACGATGTGGAAAGCGTATTAACAGCACCATCACAGTTTCCAACTATAGTAAACTGGTACACCAACGAATGGCCTGTTACTAGTGCAACTAGAATAGCTGTATGTTACACGCTAATGAGCCAAACTGACGTATCTAACGGGGCTTTGTACTTCTATGCTACATATATCAGCGACCCAACTGTAATATCGTGGTTTGAAAACTTAACGTTCTGTTGCGAACACTATGGGCAAAGATACTTTAAATAGTGCTAATATTTTACAGTAACAATTTTAATATTTTTGCATACAATACTATCATGGAGTGGCACTTAGAAAACTTTGCAGTTTGTGGCATATGCCCCCGAATAGCAAACTCTAAAAAGCTTTCTTAGAAACTCATTGATATATATTGTATGCACACATGAAAACATCCATTAACTAAGTGTAGGCTTAACTAATGGATGTTTTTTTAATATATATGCTTTATAAAATTCACGTTAAACGTCTATGCTGTCTTTTGGCAAATTCATAATATCTAGGTTGGAGTATTCTGTAAGCAAGGATACCTTTGCTATTTCGTTAATTAGTTCCATTTCCACGTTGCCAATATTATACTTTGCCACCACAACGTTGACAGTTGGGCAACCATCGTAAACGTTGCCAGTAGATTGCATTTTCAAGTTTAGTGCATTATGCTCATCGTTATTTTGAATACTCTTAAAGTTGTACCTCTTTAGAATTTCCTTGTCTTGTTCGATACACTCTTTAAAGTCGTTCAAGAAAGTGTCAACTTCTTCTGGAACTATCAACTTTAGGATGTTATTCTTATACCTATCGAAAATAGAACGTTTACACTGGATAATATTGTAAAAGCTATTACTTGCAAATATAGTCTTGATAGTGTTGTCTTTTTGCAAAGCAAACACCCCAATGCCCCCAGATAGGCTATTCACGATTTGTTCAAACATATAGCTTTTGTTTTTAAGTTCTTTCTGTGCAAAGTCAAAGTTAGACCTTAAAACCTTGTTTTCACGCTCCACAACCTTGTTTATGGATATATCGCTGACCATAAAATCCGCTTGACCGCTAGACTTTACTACACCCAAACACATGACATAGATTTTATTACCATTCTTTCTAATCATCTTGTGTTCTTGACAAACTTCCCCATGGGCTATCAAATTTGAAACTATTCTATCCAAATAGTCTGAAACTTCCTCATATAGTATAAAGTTCTCAATAGTAAAGTTATTGTTAATAATCTCCTCTTTGGAATAGCCTACAATATTACTAAAGCTGTCGTTGCAGTCTAAGATTTTGTAGTTGTTCAAATCCAAAGTGTACTTGCCAAAGTTCATAGCAGAGATGCTCTTGTGTGAGTCGTCGTTGTTGTGTACCACATCTTTAAACTTAGGGTTTTCCTTGTAGTATTCTCTATTGGATAGCCTCTTTTCAAACTCCTCAATAGATAACGGCTTATCAAAGATATACCCTTGAATTTGAGTGCAATTTATATTCTTTAGGAATAGTAGTTGGTCTAGTTCTTCCACGCCCTCGGCTATAACTTCTATATCTAAAGTTTTAGCCATCTTAACTATATCTTGAATGATAATCTTTTCTCTAGTGGATGAGTTAGTATCGTCTATCAAAGATTTGTCTAGCTTTACAACATCCACAGGAACGTCCTTAAGCATATTTAGAGAAGAAAATCCCGCACCGAAATCGTCTATAGAAGTCTTAAGACCCCACTGTTTAAGTTCACGGTTTACTTTCACTAAGCTATTGTAGTTTTCAACGTCTAGAGTTTCGGTAAACTCTATCTCTATGTACTTTGGGGATATCCCATAGCTATCTATGGTATCTTTAATCTGTGAAACAAAGTTCCTATTGCCTAGATGCACCTTAGAAAAGTTTACGGAAACCGTCACAGGATTTAAGCCCATATCTTCCCACTTTTTAATGCTTTTGCAAACGTTTCTTAGCATACAGAAGTCTATTTCAGTTATAAAACCATTCTTTTCAAATATCGGTATAAACTTAAATGGAGGTATAAGAACATCACCTTTTTTCCACCTAACTAAAGCTTCCGCACCCACCAAAGAGAAGTCCGTTAAACATATCTTTGGTTGATAGAACGTTATAAACTCGTTGTTTTCCAAAGCCTGATGCATAACATCTTCAATATGTTTAATTTCCAAAGCCTGACGATGCATTTCTTCTGTAAAGGTTACATACTGCATTGCTGGGCTATTTCTAGCGATATTTAAAGCGGTTGCACAGTTGCTTAGCACCACAGACGAATCATCGTCGTGGCAGATATCATATATGCCCACATATAGTTTAAGTTGTATAATATCGTTGTTGTACTCCAACCGTATATTTTTGATATTCTCTAAGAACTCTTTTTTGTTGGCTTTTTTTACTACAGCTATAAAGTTATCCTCGCCCAAATGTCCAAAAAGTTCATTTTCTTTCAAGTTGGAATACATCTGTTCAGCGAACTCTCTTAGGATAATATCTCCGCCATTGTATGTATACTTTAGATTAAAGCTTTTGAAATGCTTAATATTTACATGGGCGCAAAAATAGTTAGCTACCAAATCCATCTTGTATAAAGTATCTAAAGACGTAACTATGCCGTTGGTGTTTAGAACTCCTGTAGCGTAATCATAGTATTCACCCAACTGTGAAACCTCTAGCAGTTTAATTCTGCTTAACACATTAAATGACAGATTTGAGATTAGTTTAAGTTGAGTTAAAACCTCGTCATCCCAAGGTTTTTCGTTTGCCATTTGAATAAAGTTCAAGGTATAGTTGCCATCATTTTGAGAGTACGAAAAAGACACAGTTTGAGAGCTGTCGCAAACCTCGAAACTATCATATAAAACATTTAAGCCATTTGTATATATTTGAGAGTCTTGTAAGAATAGTGCTATATATGATTGAGTGTCCTCATACACCAATGTTATCTTTCCTATTTTCAAATATTTAGCTATATCCACGATTGCATTGTAGTATAAATCTTTATCTTCATACATAGCCTGAACGTCTATATTTAGAATTTTTTCAGTAAAATCTAAAACCAAATTACCTAGTATAGATGAGTCAATCATAGAAATCCGAACCACCTTTTCAATATACTTCTTTATAGTAATGTAATTATATCATAGATTAAAACAAATATCAAGTATTTTAAATACTAAAAACAGATATTTTAATATAATTAATTATAATTTTAAAACAATTTTATGAATATATCACAAAGTAATTTTAAT
>CAYXNU010000065.1:0-8558 GCA_964466485.1 uncultured Ruminococcus sp. | reverse complement strand
ATGTAGCCGTTAGAGTTTCTGTAGTCAGCGGAGGCATCGCCTATTACGTTGCCTTGACCGTCCACAGTACCGTCAGCGGTTTTGCACATAAGTTCTGCGTATCCATCGGAATCGAAGTCAGCTACCAACATTTGAGTGTAGTGTGCTCCTGCACGGATATTAATACCTAAATCGATACGCCAAAGCTTAGTGCCGTCTAGTTCGTAGCAGTCTATAAAGACTTTATCGGTTTTGCCTTTTTGGGAGTTGTCCTTAGAGTTGGATGGGTCCCACTTTACAAATATTTCGTATTGTCCGTCGTTGTCGACATCACCAACGGTGCAGTCGTTAGGGCTGTAAGTAACGCCACTAGTTTGACCGCTAGGAACATCCATAGGGATGTCAAAGTAAGAGTTGTTGCTAATTAAAGTGCAAGTATCGGAAGTAAGTACAGTGTTGCCGTTTACGCTATCTACACGATATGTGCTACTAGCAGAGCCGTCAGCATCTAAGTAACAAGTAGCGTCACCGCTGTTACTGGTATAGATTAGCTTGTTGTCACGATAGAGTTTAAATACTGCTGTGTCGCTGTCGTTAGCTAGATATCTCCAACTGACGAGCATTCCACTACCTGTGTTTATAGCAGTAATTCCTCTGTCAAGATTTTCTACTATAGGGGTACTATCCGCAGATACCTCTATAGTGTTGGCGGTTGAAACGTTCGTAAAACCAACGCTAGTAATCGCCATAGCCAGTGTCAAAAGCATTGACACTTTTCTTAATGAACTTTTCATGGCTAAATTCCTCCATTACTATAATATGTTAGCTAAACTTTCTAATATTAATATTACTATTATTTTTTAACATTGTCAATGTATTTTTATAATTTTTTAATACATGATATGGATTCCGTAATAAAAAAGTTGGAATGATTTTCACAGCTATTTCAAGGTAATATTATATATATGTATTAAATGGAATATCGAATAGCTATTCTTTACATATACAATAATATTTTGAATTTTTATACAAAAAACGACACTTATTTTTGTACAATTTATTAGGATAAATTTGTCATGGAATGTTGTATTGAAAATTTTAAAATAATTTATGAAATTGCGTATTTTCCAAAAAACTACTTGCATTTTGTGCAAAAATAAGTTACAATTAAAAGATACAAAAATATATAAAAAAGGAGATTTTAACGTATGAGTGATACTGTTTTTCAAATAGTAGTCCATGCTTTGGTATTGCTTGTAGCATTCCCAGTGCATGAGTTTTCACATGGCTATGTGGCTCACCTATTAGGGGACGATACCGCTAAACGCAATGGCAGATTGACTTTAAACCCACTTGCACACATAGACCTTTTAGGTACTATCATGATGTTGCTAGTAGGATTTGGTTGGGCTAAACCAGTACCTATAAACCCTAACAACTTTAAGAATAGAAAAGTCGGAATGGCTTTAAGTTCTTTAGCGGGTCCTGTTTCCAACTTGATAATATCCTACATTGCCATGATACTATGTAAAGTAGTAATGTACACCACAACATTAGAGGGAACATCATATCAAGTATTTTTAATTCTATACTACATGGTAGTTTTGAACATCGGACTTGCGGTGTTTAACTTGTTACCTATTCCACCACTAGACGGTTCTAGAATATTTAGTTTAGTTCTTAACGAGGAATCTTATTTTAAACTCATGCGTTATGAACAGTATATATTTATAGTTCTACTAGTCATCATGAAGATGGGAGTACTAGATACTCCATTAAGCTACTTAAGGAGTGGTGCTTTTAACGTCATGGACTTTTTAACAGGCTATGTTGATTGGGCATTTGCTGGGTAGTGTAGTCTATGGAAAAGTTATCATTTAAGTTAGAAGTGTTTGAAGGTCCTTTAGACTTAATGCTTACTCTAATTACTAAGCATAAGCTAAACATCAACGACATTGAAATATCTAAACTGCTAGAGCAGTATATAGCATACCTTGATGAGTGCCAGTCCCATGACTTAGAACTTGCAGGGGAATTTTTAGATATGGCATCTAGGTTGATATACATTAAGACCGTTTCACTGCTACCAAACTCACAAGAGGCTGAAAAGGTTAAAAAAGAGTTAGAGGGTACTCTTATAGAGTACTCTCTATGTAAACAGGCTACCGAAAGACTAAAGGCTCTCTACTGTGGAGATGTAATATTTTCACATAAGCGTATTATTGAAAGCCAAATGGATAATACTTACAATATAGTCCACACCCCTGATACACTACTAAACGCCTACATGAACATAGGCTTAAGGCAACTAAAACGCATTAAGCCAGTAGTAACAGAAGATAGGTTTCAAGTGATAGTTAAGCACAAGATGTACCCCGTGGAAATAAAAGTAGTATCCGTATTGAGAACTATGTACAAGCATGGCAAGGCTAAGTTATCGGACTTGTTAAGCGGTATAGATGACCGCTCCGAAAGAGTAGCACTATTCTTAGCAGTGCTAGAACTTACTAAGTCGGGACGTTTACTAATTAGTGACGATTCCAACGAAATATCTTTTACTGGTAAGAAAGTTAAGAACAACGCACCCCAGTAGGTAACGACGATTCGTCGTTACCATTATATAGAATTTGCGTATATATTAACAGCTTTGGAGGTTTTTTATGAAAGAAAAAATGGCTAGAATTGAAGCTGTACTATTTGCATATGGTGACCCCCTAGAGGGTAAAAAGCTATCTTTGGCGACAGAAATCCCACTAAGAGAAGTGCCTATATTAATAGCAGAACTAAACAACAGTTACAAGGATAGCGGTTCTGCACTAAAGATAGAACGTTTAGGAGAGTGCTACCAAATAGTCACTCGCAAGGACTTTGCTAAGTATATTAAAAATACTGCTGAAATTAACCGTTCTGCTACGTTATCGCCATCGGCTATGGAAACTTTAACTATTATAGCCTATAACCAACCCGTCACTAAAAGTTTTGTGGAAAGTATTCGTGGTATGGATAGTTCCCATGTAATTAGCAAGTTGGTAGATAAAGGCTTAATTGCAGAGGCTGAACGTTTAGACATTCCAGGGCGACCTATTGCATATGTAACCACACCAGTATTTTTAAGGTGTTTTGGCTTGAATGACATCTCAGAGTTGCCACCGTTGCCACACCACACACAAAGACTCCCTGACGAACCCGAAGATATTCCATTAAGTTTAAACTATTAGAAAGGGGAAATCCCTTTGATTGTACTAATTGCAATATTGCTAATATTAATAATATTACTATGTTTGCCAATATGTGTAGATGTTAAATATATTGGTGGAAACTTTGACTATAAGATAACTTATGCTTTTATTAAAATATATCCTAGAAAGACTAAAAAATCCAAAAAGGTTAAGAATAGTAAAGCTAAGAAAACATCTAAGAAAGACACATCTAAGAAAACACCTAAAGAGAGTAAAAAGAAGAAGTCCGCAAGTAGTAGCGATTCAAACGCCCTTGATACCCTTAACATGGCTTTAGATATTATTAAGGCTATAAAAGAAAAGTTGGGAGAGTTTATCACTAGTATTAAGATTACAAACCTATACATTAACTTCCAAATAGCAGATATTGACGCTTATGACTGTGCTTTAAAGTTTGGAAAGTTAAGTATAGTTTTAGGAAATGTTTTAGGGTTTCTACAGCGACACTTTAAAGTTAAAAAGAAAAGCATTACTTTGCAACCTAAGTACAACTCTAACGACAGCCTTTATGATATATCTTTTAAGGTTAAGTTGGGGGTTGGAAAAGGTTTAGGAAAGATAATAGTTATGTTGTTTAAAGTTCTTCCTATACTTAAAGATAATGATATTATCTAAAGATTAATTCTAATTAGAAAAGGAGTTTTTTACTATGTTAAAAGATATTATGGGTATAACCCTCGATAAGATTAAAGAAATGGTTGACGCTGATACTATAATAGGCAAACCTATCAACACACAGAACGGCACTACTGTAATACCTATATCTAAGATATCTTACGGGTTTGCATCTGGTGGTTCGGACTTACCTAAAAAGACAGAAGGCAAAGACCTCTTTGCTGGGGGTTCGGGTGCGGGAGTATCTGTGCAACCTTTGGGATTTTTAGTTATCACTGCTACTGGTGATGTAAAGCTTATGGAAATGACTACTAACGCTCCTAAGGAAAACGCTATAGTTAGCAAACTTCCCGATATAGTAGACAAGGTTACAGAACTCTTTAAAAAGGATGATGACAAATCTACTAAAAAGGATGACAAAGATAAAGAGGATACTCCGCAAAAAGATACAGATAAAGAAGATTAGTCAATACGAATATTCAAAGCAATTCTAACATAGATTTATTTTGTAGGGGGGATTGCTTTGTTTAAGAAAATTTTTTCTATAGTGATATCTTTAAGTTTAGTGGTAGTCTGTGGTAGTAGCTTGAAAGTCCATGCAGTGGATGTATCTGCTAAAGCTTGTATTATGATAGAGGCTACCACTGGCAATATAATCTTTGAAAAGAACGCTTATGAGCAATTGCCTATGGCTAGTACTACAAAAATTATGACTACTATACTCTCCCTTGAAAGTGGCGACCTTGACACAGAATTCACTGTGGATAGCGATGCTATAAAGGTAGAGGGGTCATCTATGGGGCTAGTAGAGGGCGATATAGTCACGAAACGTGCTTTATGCTATGGTATGTTGTTGCCATCGGGAAACGATAGTGCTAATGCTACCGCTGTTAGGGTAGGGGGTTCTATTGAAAGTTTCGTTTCCATGATGAACGCTAAGGCTAAAGAACTAGGCATGAATAGTACGCTATTCGTAACGCCATCGGGTTTGGATGAGGGCGGACACTGCTCTACTGCTTACGATATGGCTCTATTGACTAGGTACGCTTTAAAGAACCCCGACTTTAGGGAAATTTGTGGTTCTGCTACTGCACAAGTAACTTTTGGCAATCCCCCTTATGATAGGTGGCTAAAGAATACTAATAAGTTACTAGGTATGTACGAGGGCGTTATCGGGGTAAAGACTGGTTTCACAGACGATGCGGGTAGGTGTTTGGTGTCTGCGTGTGAACGTGATGGCATTACCCTAATAGTGGTAACTCTAAATGCCCCCGATGACTGGAACGACCATATGTCACTATATGACTATGGCTTTAGTCAAGTAAGTTTGGAGTCCCCAACAGATGAGCAATATACCTTAAGTATGGTGGGCGGTGTTAAGGATACTATATCCCTAGAATGTTCTCAAGAGGTGCTATTGCCTAAGGTAGTCGGCACTGATACAGAGTATCAAAGTAGAGTGTACCTTAATGCTTTCGAGTACGCCCCTATAGATAAGGGCGAAAAGCTAGGCTACATTGAATACTCCCTAGGTGGTGAAATAGTAGCCACTACTGATTTAATCTCTAGTGAGAGTGTAGCGGAAAATACTGCTAAGGTTAAGTTATCCCTTAAGGAAAAACTTTTAAGGTTGATATATAAAGTTTAAACGAACGTAAACTATTTTAAAAAGAAAGGATTTGTAATTATATGGACAGAATACAAAAAATCATTGCAGACGCTGGATACTGTTCTAGACGTAAGGCAGAAGAATTAATATCTCAAGGGAGGGTTAAACTAAACGGTAGACCTATCAAGTTAGGTGACAAGGCTTCCCCTAAGGATATTATAACCATAGACGGCGAAAGGCTATACGTTCCTAAAAAGAAGAACAAAGTGTACATTATGCTAAACAAACCCCGTGGATACGTTACTACTGTATCGGATGAGTTGGGTAGAAAATCCGTTATGGAGTTGCTAGACGGTGTTAATGAGAGAGTCTATCCTGTGGGTAGATTAGACAAAAACACAGAGGGACTCTTGCTATTTACTAATGATGGCAACTTCTCTAACGATATTATGCACCCTAGCAGACACATTTCCAAAACCTATAGGGTTACTGTTCGCCCTAGTATTTCCGAGGAACAGTTGGTTAAACTATCCACTGGTGTAGAACTAGACGGCAAAATGACTCTACCTGCAACTGTAACTGTAGTCACCAAAGAGGAAAACCGTGTAGTACTACTAATGACTATCAAAGAGGGTAGAAACAGACAGATTAGAAGAATGTGCGAATCTGTGGGACTAGAGGTTGCACGTTTAAGACGTATTAGCATTGGCCCTTTAAAACTAGGTATGCTTAAACCAGGTACATGGAGAGAATTAAAGCCCGACGAACTAAGAGCCATTAGAAATGCTATAGGCAAAGAAGATTAAACTATCCATTAGGAATGTTCGTGTTACATTCCATATAAAAACTTGCAATATTTAAGTATTGCATTGATAATTAAAAAATTTGTGAATAATATCAATTAATACTTGAAAAATTTCTTGAGTTGTGGTATTATAAGAGCATATGTTGAATTATTATCAGAGATTTTGTTGTTAGTGTGAAACTAAAAGTTACTCTGAAAAAGGAAGGAAGAAAATAGCTATGCAGATTAATAATTCTGGCTCTAAAGCAGTTCAAAGACTACAGATGCTCTTTGATGAGGGAACTTTTACTGAAATAGGTTCTGCTTTAAAGCAAAAGGAAAATCTTTCAGGCGTGGTTACTGCTTACGGCTACGTCAATGGAAATCCAGTTTATGCTTATGCACAAGATAAGTCGGTTAATGGTGGTGCAGTAGGCATGGCACAAGCTGATAAGATTTCTAAACTATATGGTCTATCTGCTAAGACAGGTACTCCAATAGTAGGTATATACGATTCCAACGGTGCTTATGTTGACGTTGATGCTCTTACTGCTTATGGTAAGATGATTAATGCGTCTGCTGTAGTATCAGGTGTAGTTCCACAAGTAGCACTAATTATGGGTACTTGTGCTGGTAGTTCAGCTATATTAGCTTGTACTTCCGATTTTGTTGTTATGACAGAAGATAGCGAATTTTTTGTAGCCCCAGTAGCCGATGGCGACAAGAGTGGTGCAGGTACTGCTAAGTCTGCTATGAAAGCTGGTACAGCCTCTGCTGTATGTTCTACAGAAGAAGATGCCGTTAAGAAAGTAAAAGATATCTTAAATTTAATGCCAGTGAACAATATCTCACAACTACCACAGTTTGAGTATGGCGAACCTACTGCTCCTATCGGTGCAAACGTTGTAGATATAGTAAATTCTATTGCCGATGCTGAAAGCGTAGTAGAACTATCAGAGGGCTTTGGTAAGGCTTCTTATACTGCTTTAGCTACTGTTGGCGGTGCTACTGTAGGTATTGTAGGCACAGACAAGACTACTGACAAGCTATCCGCAGACGACTGCTCTAAGATTGCTCGTTTCGTAAGAATGTGTGATGCTTTTTCTATCCCAGTAGTTACACTATTAAACTCCGAAGGATTCGATTGTAACTCTGCTACAGAAACTGCTGGTGCTGTTAGAGATGTTACTAAACTTGCTGATGCTTATGCAGAGGCTACTACTGTTAAGGTATCAATCGTTACTGGCAAGGCATATGGTGTAGTATTTACTGCTATGGCTGGTAAGTCCGCAGATGCTGACTTTACATATGCTTGGGATAGTGCAGTAATCTCTCCACTAGCTCCACTTACTGCTGTTGAGTTCCTATGGCACGATAAGTTAAAGGGTGCTACTGACGTTAAGTCTGCTAGAGAAAAGTTAGCTAAGGAGTATTGTACTTCTGTAGCTAGTGCTACTGCTAGTGCTGAAAAGGGTGCTATCGATGAGGTAATTACAGCTAGTGAAACTAGACAAGTACTTATCTCCGCACTTGATATACTATCTTCTAAGAGAGTTGAAACTCTATCTAAGAAGCATAGCAACATTACTCTATAGTTTAAAAAAGATAGTAGTGTTGTATTTTTTTAAAGAATATATCCGTTTTTAAAATATATAGATTGGTGGTATTTTTATATGAAAAGATTTAATATAACTGTTAATGGTAAGGCTTACGATGTAGCTGTTGAGGAGATTACAGACGGTTCTGCTCCTGTAGTAGCTGCACCAGTTGCCGCTGCTCCAAAGGCTGCTGCTCCAGCACCTGCTCCTGCCGCTGCACCTGTTGGCGAGGGCGAAAAGGTTACTGCTCCTATGCCTGGTACTATCCTAGATGTTAAGGTATCTGTAGGCGACAGCGTAACTAAGGGTCAAGCTTTAATGATATTAGAGGCTATGAAGATGGAAAACGAAATCGTTGCACCTTGCGATGGTAAAGTTACTAGCATAACAGTTAAGAAGGGTGATACTGTAAACTCTGCTGATACTCTTGCTACAGTTCAATAATTTGTGAAAGGCGGTTGTTTAAACTATGGCTAAAAAAGTTGGTATTACAGAAACCGTATTGCGTGACGCACATCAATCCTTAATAGCTACTAGAATGACTATGGACGAGATGTTACCTATTCTAGATAAGATGGATAAGGTTGGTTATCACTCTGTAGAATGTTGGGGCGGTGCTACTTTCGACTCATGCTTACGTTTCTTAAATGAAGACCCATGGGACAGACTTCGTACTCTTAAAGACCACTTTAAGAATACTAAACTACAGATGCTATTTAGGGGACAAAATATGC
>CAYXNU010000064.1:0-8674 GCA_964466485.1 uncultured Ruminococcus sp. | reverse complement strand
CTTTGCGTTTATATCGCTAATTGGTGGACTAGCGTTGTTCATGTACGGTATGCACATTATGGGCGAAAGTTTGGAAAAACTAGCAGGTGGCAAAATGGAGAAGGTCTTTGAAAAGCTGACTTCTAACCGCTTTAAGGGTTTGCTCCTAGGTATGCTAGTAACCGCAGTAGTCCAATCTTCGTCTACTACAACAGTAATGTTAGTTGGCTTTGTAAACTCTGGTATTATGAAACTCTCTCAAGCAATATCTATAATTATGGGTGCTAACATAGGTACTACTATAACGTCATGGATATTAAGTCTTTCGGGATTAGAGAGTGACAGTTTCTTTATTAAGATGCTAAAGCCTACATCATTCTCACCTATAATAGCACTAATAGGTCTTATTATGATAATGTCTAAAAAGAGTGACAAAAGCAAAGTAATAGGCAATGCACTCTTAGGGTTTTCGATACTTATGTTTGGTATGAGTACCATGAGTTCTGCAGTATCGCCTTTAGCAGATGTTCCCGAATTCAAGGAAGTTTTAGCTAAGTTTAGCAACCCAGTATTAGGTGTTTTAGTAGGTGCTGTTTTAACGGCTATAATCCAGTCTTCTGCGGCTTCTGTGGGAATGTTGCAATCGCTATCCAACAGCGGATTGATAACCTTTGGTTCAGCCATACCAATCATTTTAGGACAGAACATAGGTACTTGTGCTACCGCATTGCTATCGTGTATAGGTGCTAACAAAAACGCTAAGAGAGTAGCTGTAGTACACCTATATTTTAACATTATCGGTACAGTGGTATTTTTGACGGTATTCTATACTGCTAACCACTTTATAAACTTTACTTTCCTAAATGACGAAGTTAGCGGATTTAATATTGCTGTGGTGCATACAATATTCAACTTAGTAACTACTGCTATTATGTTCCCATTTATTAACTTACTAGAAAAGTTGGCATACCTAACTATTAAAGACACCGAGGAAAAAGAAGAAGTTCAAATATTAGACGAAAGACTTTTAAATACACCATCTATAGCACTAGAACATTCTAGAAACGTTACAGTTAAAATGGGCGAAAGAACTATCAAGGCTATTAACCTAGCTTTGGAAGTTTTCGATACCTATGACGAACACAAGGCGGAAAAAGTTCGCACCTATGAAAACATGGTTGATGTCTATGAGGATAGAATAGGCTCTTATCTGCTAAAGCTAAACTCTAGAAACTTAAGCGAGGCAGACAGCAAAAACGTTTCCGAACTGCTACACGTTATCGGGGACTTTGAAAGAATTTCCGACCACGCTATGAACATAGTAGAAACCGCCGAAGAACTACATACCAAAAAGATTGAATTTTCTAGTGACGCTTATGCAGAAATGAAAGTGCTAATCAGTGCTATTAAAGATATCTTAGATATGACAGAAAAATCTTTTGCAACTAACGATATGAAACTCGCTCACCAAGTAGAACCCCTAGAAGAAGTTATAGACCGCCTTAGGGTTGAAATGCGTAACAGACACATCCAAAGGCTTAAAGAAGGCAAGTGTACTATGGAGTTAGGTTTTATGTACACAGACCTATTAACCGAACTTGAAAGAGTTTCCGACCACTGTTCCAACATAGCAGTCTGTATGATTCAAATAGAGGAAAACAACGCCATAGAAGTACATGAGTACTTAAGCATACTCTCCAAAGACAGCGACTTTGAAAAACAGTGTCAAGACTTTTCCGAAAACTATCAGTTGCCTTGTGCTAGATAATTTAAACTCTATATAATTAAAAAAATATTATCCCTCACCGAAATGGTGAGGGATTTTCGTATTGTATATTATTTGTATTTTAATCGTCTACTAGTTCTAGTTCGGAATCTTCAATCTTAACCATAGGTTTTCTATTGAATATATCATAGATGATAGGGATAATAAATAGTGTCGTAAATGTAGCGTATATCAAGCCACCAATGGTTACTACAGCGATAGGTTGCATCATGTCGCTACCCATACCACTACCTATAGCCATCATTATTAGGCCTAGTATGGTAGTAAGTGCCGTCATAAGGATAGGTCTTAAACGAGTAATACCTGCCTCTATAATAGCCTCTTTCTTCTCCATGCCGTCTAGTCTAAGTTGGTTGATGTAGTCTACTAGCACGATACCGTTATTTACAACGATACCAGCCAACATTACAAAGCCTATCATACTAATTACACTCAATTCCATATCGGCGATAAGCAACGCTAAGAAACCACCCGTAAACGCTAAAGGCATAGTAAACATTACTATAAACGGAGATTTCAAAGACTGGAACTGTGCTACCATGATAAGGTATATCAACAAGATAGCTAATATTAGCATTAAGCCTAGCTGTTCCATAGCCTCCATGATAGTTTCATTTTCGCCATCGAATACCAACTGGTAATCTTCTGGGACTTCAAAACTTTCAAGAGCCTTTTCAACGTCGTTGGTGACTAAGCCTACATTGTAGCCGTCAGCAATGGTTGCACTTACTGAGATGTATCTAGTTTGGTTATCTCTGCCTATGGAAGATAGCGTATAGCCCTCCTCTACAGTAGCAATATCTGTAAGCTTTATTTCTTTAGTAGGGGTTTCTGCGTTTTCGTCAGTGGACATTAAGCTTTGCATATCCTCTAAAGAAAAGTCTTCATCGTCGGTGTCGCTGTCGGTGGTGTCGTCTGTGTCGGTATCGGGGACGGTAAACACATGGTTTTTAATGGTTTCTCTAGTAGCCTCATCGGATGCACCATCTTCTACTACTATGTCTACATCCTTGCCGTTTACTGTAATCTGTGTAGCAGTGGTGGAAGTAGAAATATCACTAGCCAACTCCATATAGACTTGTGCCACGGTTAGACCGTTCAACATAGCCTTTTCTTTGTCCACAGTGATTTTTAGTTGTGGGGAGGGGTTATCCATGCCGTCGTCGACTTCTCCAACGCCCTCTACAGATGATACTATATCGGCTACTTGTGTTGCTAAACTTTGTAGAGTTTCAAGTTCTGCACCCTCAATGTTGATAGTAATACCAGAACCTCCTAGCATGGATAAGTCCATAGTAGAGCCACTAGCAGAAACTTCAAAGTCGCAGTCTGCAAACTTTTCGTTAATTTGAGAGGCTATCTCTTGACTAGTAAGTGACTTATCTTCTTTTAGTATAGCGTACATGGATACGGTATCCACGGAAGTGTCAGCACTACTTAAGCCCATCATGGAGGCTATACCACCCGACAACATAGCACCTACAGTGTCAACGTCTTCAAAGTCGTTCTGTATTTCTTCCATAACCATTTGAGAGGCTTCAACGGTATCTTCTAGGATAGCACCGTCGGGCATGGTTAAGGTTATGGAAATCTGTGTGCTGTCCATGTCGGGCATAAAGGATACACCTTTGGATATTTCAGCCTTGATAGACAACCCTAGGATTGCTACTACTAGTATTAGTGCTACTGGTTTAAATCTCAATACTACACCTAAAGCCCTAGCGTATAGCCCCTTAACTTTATCCAGTAGGGGAGTTTTAACCTCTTTGGTTTTGGTTAGCATTTTGGAAGTCATGGCGGGTACTACTGTAAGCGATACCACCAAACTAGCCCCTAATGAGTACGCTATAGTTAAAGCCATATCTACAAATAGAGTTTTGGTTAAACCCTCTGTGAATACTATAGGTGCAAATACACACACTGTAGTTAGTGTGGATGATGTAACTGCTCCTGCTACCTGTGTAGCACCATTTACAGAGGCTTTCACGGCGGATAAGCCTTTGTTCCTCAAACGGTAGACGTTTTCTATTACTACTACGGAGTTATCTACTAGCATACCTACACCTATTGCCAAACCCGATAGCGAAATGATATTTAATGAGATACCTGAGAAGTACATCAAGCCTATGGCAAATATTACACTTATAGGTATGGAACAAGCTACTACTAGTGTTGGTCGCCAGTCTTTCAAGAATAGGAATAGTACTATTACTGCAAATACCGCTCCTTGTAAGAGGTTGCTTAGTACGGACTTTACTATCAAGTCTATGTAGTCGCCTTGATTCATAAGGTTTATGAACGTTATACTGCTATCGTCTGCTGTGATGGAGTCGAACTTATCTTGAATGTTTTCGGCAACTTCAGCGGTAGAGTAACTGCTCTGCTTTTGGAAAGATAGTATTACACCATCCTCGCCGTTTATGGATGCGTATACGCTATCGGAATTGTCTGTTAAGAATACGTCAGCTACATCGGATAGAGTGATAGGGTCTAAGCCATCTATACCCAAATCGAATAGCACTAGGGATTGTAACTCCTCTACATCTTCAATCTTGTCACCGACTTTTACTAGGTAGTCAACGCCGTCTTCTGTGACGTAACCCGCCGGTATAGAAAAGTTTTGTGCCTGTAGTATCTGGGACACCATGCTAACGGTAATAGTATCGCTAATGGAGGCTTGTTCTAGGGCATCTTCTACAGTGTCGTCCCAGTTGTCTAGAACGCTGTCAAGTTGTTCCTCGCCGTCGTTTATAGCGTCTAAGCCGTCGTTGAGTTCTTTGCTAGTGTCGTTCTTAGTGCGTTCAAGTTCTGCCTCTCTGTCGTTGATTTGCTCTTTGGCATCACTTATTTGAGATGAGCCATCTTCTAACTGCTGTTTAGCAGTAGCTAAAGCTTTTTGACCCTCTACAGCTTGAACCTTAGCAGCGGATAACTGTTCTCTGCCCTCGGCAAGTTGTGTCTTAGCGGACTGCACTTCTTCTAGCTTAGAGGATAACGCTTTACGTTGAGTAGTTAGTTCAGTCTGTGCGGACTCTATGGTATCTATACCGCTGTTTACTTCGTCCAGTTTGCCCTGTAGTGCGGATATTAAAGTATCTAGGTCGGTAATGCTGTCGGGGTCTAGACCTAGTTGTTCTATCATGTCGCTGTACTGGGACATTTGGGAAGTTATAGGGCTAATATTCACGCTAGTGCTGTCGCCACTAGAACTACCAATAGTTAGGCTTTCCGCCATAGACTTTAGTACATCCACATTGCTTTTAACTGTGCTAATTAGTGTAGATACGTCAGTTATGGTAGTAGGGTCTAGGTTTAGGGCATCGAAAGTTTGCTTTACAGTGAGCATCTTTGAAATCATAGTGCTAGAGTTTGGCAAAATGCTATCCATAAGGGAAGTAGCACTGTTCATAAGTTGTAACTGTTGTATAGCACTTTCCAGTTGAGTTTTAGCCTGTTTTAGCTGTGGTAGTTGTTCATCCAGTTGGGATATACCACTATCTATTTGAGCCAAACCATCTATTAGTTGAGTTTCGCCGTCGTTTAGAGTGGTTTCAGTTTCGTCTAAAGTTTTTTCGTTGGACTCTATTTCGGCTAAGCCCTCTATAAGTTCTTGCTCTTTGGATTCCAACTCCTCTTGACTGTCAGCAAGTTTAATCTCATTCTTTAGGATTTCAAACCTACCCTCGGTAATAGCTTGAGAGCCTTGTATTATGCCATCGTTGAACTGTTCAAGAGCGTCTTCTAGTTGCATTTTGTTGTCGGAGAGTTCTTCCTTAGCATCATCCAACTTTTGTTTAGTGTCGTCTAGTTGGTCGGCAACGTTGTTTTTTAGTTTCTTGTTAATTTCGTCTATCTTTTCTTGACGAATGATTACGTTGATATTCTGTTCAATCAAGCCAGAAGCGGAAACGCTACCAACGCCGTCTATGCCTTCTAGGGCGGGAATTAGGGTATCGTTAGCGTAGTCTGAAATTTCTTGAACGTCCATACCCTCGACACTTAGTGCGGAAATCATAACGGGCATCATATCGGGGTTTAGTTTCATGATGATAGGACTGCCCACGCTGTCGCTCCAACTAGAGGATATAGAGTCTAAACTTTCACGCATATCTACAGTGATTGAGTCCATGTTGGCATCGTCGTTAAACTCTAAGATTACTAGCGATACGTTTTCACTAGAGGTAGACGTTATATTTTTTATGTTGCTAATAGATGCCATGGACTGCTCTACTGGTCTAGTGACGGTCTGTTCAACCTCCTCTGGACTTGCACCAACGTAAGTAGTCATAACTACTGCATATGGCAAGTTCATACTAGGTAGTAAGTCGGGTACCATTTTGGTAAATGATACTATACCTAACACTACTACCACTATAACTCCTACCAACACAGTATAGGTTTTCTTTACACTAAATTTAGAAAACAAGGTTTATATGCTCCTTTCTACTTTTCTAAGAGTATTCCAGTTTGGATAATAGTCATTTGGCGTTTAAAGTCTTCTATGATAGTACTAGTGCTTTGGGGCTGTTTTATAACTTTCATAATAGTCTTACTGCCTATGGCTGTAATTATATCCAACACGTTGACGATATCGCTACGGGTGCTGTACTTAAAGTTAGAAGTATCTGCTAAAGATATTATCATATCTATGATGTTGTCTACCTCTTTAGGGGATACTATTTTGTGTAAAAAGTCCTCGTTGCTTTTCATAGCGTCGAATAGGAAAAAGCATAGTTTTTGGTTGTTGGATTGGTTCATAAATAGGATAGTTTGGTTTAAAAGCTCTATGGATGCGTTAAAGATATCTTTATCTTTGTATCTTAAATGCTCCTCGATAACCCTTAGGGTATTGTTGCCATAGTCACTTATAATCTCTCTAATAAGGTCGTTTTTGTCCTCAAAGTATTGGTAGAAAGAACCTCTTGAGATGTTTGCACCTTTAATAATCTTGTTTATGGAAACTTCGTTCACTGGCACTCTAGAAAACTCCTCAATGGCAGAGTTTAGTATGCGTTCACGCTTTTCAACCGGTAGATTGTAAAATCTTTGCTTAGGCATAGAAATCACCTCCTTGTGGTAAAGTATACATGGTGACACATTGTCATGGTGACACCATGTCACTATTATATAACGAATGGACACATTTGTCAAGAGCATTTTTGTAGATTTTAAAATGGAAATTGCTAACTATCGCTACCTACCAAACGCTTTAGTTCTTTAAGGTATTCTATGGCAAAACTGCTTAAATTTACCTTTGGGTTGATGATATATCCTATATGCATAACCTCTGTGGTATCAAGCGGAATCGACGTAATATCGTTGCCGTTTAGGTCGCTGTTGAGTATGCCCGAACATATGGTATAACCGTTCAAGCCTATTAGCAAGTTGAATAGCGTGGCTCTATCGCTGACGTGGATAATCTTGTCACGGGGGAGTGTGCTTAAAATTTCCTCGGAAAAGTAGAAAGAGTTGTAAGTTCCTTGCTCGAAACACAAAAAAGGATAGTCGTTCAAGTCGTGGATAGTTACCAAACTTTTACTCGCTAAGGGATTTTTTACTCCCACAAATACATGGGGGTTCGCTTGAAATAGTTCGATATACTGTAGGTTGTAGTCGTCTAGCAACTTTGTGAGAACTTTTCTGTTGTAGTCGTCTAGATACATAATGCCTATTTCGCTACGAAAGTTTGCAACATCGTCGATGATTTCAAAAGTTTTGGTTTCCCTTAGGGTAAAGTCGTAGGTGCTAGGCTGAATGGATTTTATCAAGTTGGAGAAAGCTTGTACCGAAAAAGCGTAGTGTTGCGTGGATATCGAACAAACTTTTTTGGGGGCGTTCTGGGAGTTATACCTATTTTCTAACAGTTCGGTTTGTTCCACTACTTGCCTAGCATATGACAAAAACTCTATGCCGTCCGTGGATAGTGAAATGCCTTTGGAACTTCTGTTAAAGATTTCTATTTTGAACTCTGCTTCGAGTTCTTTAACAGCGTTGGAAATGCTAGGCTGGGAAACGTACAACCTCTTAGATGCCTCTGTGATAGAGCCACAATTTGCTATTTCTATTACATATTTTAACTGCTGTAGAGTCATGTTAAAAAAACCTCTTTTCATTCTATTTCGGATATATTATACCATATAGTATTAATTTTATCAACTGGTTTGTAAAAAATGATAAATCTTGTAATTTTTTTAGTATTGAAATGGAGATTAAGAAATAAAGAGATTTCAAGCAAAAAGTAGAGATTTAAAGAATATATGGGAAATATTTTTGTTAAACGGCTAAATTTCTTTAAAAAAGCCTGTTTTTAGTGTTGACATATCTAGAAAAATAGTTTATAATAAATACCGTTGTTCACGATAATAAGGCTATTTGTAGCCTGTGACTTATATAGAAAAATATTAAAATGGAGGATAATATTATGTCAACTTATATGCCTAAGACTGACGATTTAAGTCAGAAAAAATGGTACATTTTAGACGCTGAAGGCAAATCTCTTGGTAGAGTTGCTGCTACTGCTGCTCACATTCTTAGGGGTAAGCACAAACCTACTTTTACTCCAAACGCTGACTGTGGCGATGGTGTTATCGTTATAAACTGTGCAAAAGCTGTTTTAACTGGTAAAAAGTTAGAGCAAAAGCATTACATTTGGCACACTGGCTGGATTGGTGGCTTAAAGAAGATTCAATACAAAGAATTAATGAAGACTAACCCAGATAAGGCTATGTTCTACGCTGTTAGAGGTATGCTCCCTAACAATACTCTTGGCGACAAGGCTCTAACTCGTTTAAGAGTTTACGCTGGTAGTGAACACGAACAACAAGCTCAAAAGCCTGAAGTTTACAACGCATAACAGAAAGGAGTATTATTATTATGTACGAACCAAAACAAGAATATTTCTACGGTACT
>CAYXNU010000063.1:0-8738 GCA_964466485.1 uncultured Ruminococcus sp. | reverse complement strand
GCATATTAGTAAGTACTGCAAAGTACTGATTTATTTGCTTGTCTAGATTAGCTTTAGCGATTTCCTCACGGAAGATGTAGTCTGCATCTTGAAGCGTTTCTAGTTTTTCGTCGGTAATCTCACCAATAATTCTAATAGCCAAACCAGGGCCTGGGAATGGTTGCCTCCAAACTAGTACAGGTGATAGTCCTAGTTCGATACCTAGTTGTCTAACCTCATCCTTAAAGAGCATTCTAAGAGGTTCGATAATCTCTTTAAAGTCTACATAGTCAGGTAGACCGCCAACGTTGTGGTGTGACTTAATCACTGCGGAATCTCCTAGACCGCTCTCTATAACGTCAGGGTAGATAGTACCTTGTACTAAGAAGTCAACTTTACCAATCTTTTTAGCCTCTTGTTCAAACACTCTAATGAATTCTTCACCTATAATTTTACGTTTAGTTTCGGGGTCGGATACACCGTTCATTTTAGCCATAAATTGAGGTTTAGCGTTTACTCTAACGAAGTTTATATCCCAGTCAGCGAAAGCCTGTTCTACCTCGTCGCCCTCGTTTTTACGCATAAAGCCGTGGTCTACAAAGATACAAGTTAGCTGATTACCTACCGCTTTAGATAGTAGTGCAGCAGCAACAGAACTATCCACACCACCGGATAGTGCTAGTAAAACTTTACCATCTCCGACTTTATCTCTTACTTGTTGGATAGCAGTTTTAGCGTAGTCGCTCATAGTCCAGTCGCCTTTAAATTCACAAACGTTGTATAAGAAGTTATGTAGCATTTTAGAGCCGTCAATAGTATGGTTTACTTCGGGATGGAACTGTATACCATAGAGTTTCTTGTTTACGTTTTCCATAGCACCTACTGGGCAGTTATCTGTATGGGCTACCGATGTAAATCCTTCAGGTAGTTTAGATATATAGTCAGTGTGGCTCATCCAAGAGATGTTCTCACTAGATAGCCCTTTAAATAGTAGTGAGTTGGTATCGTAGAGAGTGTTGGTCTTTCCGTACTCGCTCACTGGTGCAGATGATACTTCACCGCCTAGGGTGTAAGCCATCAATTGGCAACCGTAACAGATACCTAGTATAGGCAATCCTAACTCAAAGATTTCTTTGCTAATTCTAGGTGACTTTTCGTCATATACGCTGTTAGGTCCACCAGTAAAGATTAACGCTTTAGGGTTCATCTCTTTAATCTTTTCAATAGGGGTTTTGTAACTGTAGACTTCACAGTATACACCGCATTCACGCACACGTCTAGCGATTAGTTGGTTATACTGTCCACCAAAGTCCAAAACTATACAAAGTTCATGTTTCATAATATAGACATCCTCCAAAGTATTAAATGTTACGAAATATCGTAACTAAAAATATGATACATTTACTTACTATTATACATTCAAAATGTAGCATTGTCAACCGCAATAATTAATATTTCATGTCATGAAATGTAGCCAACAGAATGATTTATTAATCTTCCTCGTCGATTTCATAGAACATACGCTTTCTTTTTTCCTTGTGGGAATGCGTACTTAATACCAACCCTATAGCTACAAACATCGATAGCATAGCAGTACCACCCGCACTCATAAAGGGTAGTGGTACACCGATAACGGGCATTACTCCTAGTACCATACCTATGTTTAGAATGCAATGTATAAATATCATAGCGAAAGTTCCCACACAGATGTTTTTACCTAAAGAGTCCTTAGCAGTCATAGCATTTACTAAAAGCTTTATGCACATAAATGTGAATAGTATTAGTACAGCTATGCAACCAACATATCCTAAAGCCTGTCCCACAAATGAGAATATAAAGTCGTTGTGCATTTCTGGAACGAAAGTATACTCATCCTTAAAAAGTCCTTTGCCGAATAGTCCGCCCTCCGCTAGAGAAACTTTTCCTAAGTTTTGTTGGTATTCTATACCTAGGGGGTCTGAACCAGGGTTAAACAGTACTAAGATTCTTTCCTTGTGCGTGGAACTTAATACATACGTCCAAAGGAAGTATATAACTATAGGCACACTAGCTAATATAGGTACTATATACATTAAAGATAGTCCAGCAAACAACATCATAAATGCGAACATTACACCAAAGACTATAGCCGTACCGTAGTCACCTTGTACGGCAACTATACCTATAGGAATTAGTCCATGTATGCACAGCAATATAAAGTTTGGGAAATAGTTAATCTGTTTGCCCACTTTAGATAGGTGCAAAGAAAAAGACAGTATAAAAGCTACTTTTAAAATTTCCGAGGGCTGAATACTTATAAAGCCTAAATCTATCCAAGCGATGTCGTCAGCCTCACCACGCCCATAACCTAAAGATGTAAACGTTAATGCCACCAAAGCCAACGATATGGGAACGTATAGAAACCACAGTTTTGCCAACTTGTGATAGTCTATTGCGGTAATTATAAAGCATAGTATTATGCCTATCAATACCGAAATGCATTGCCTGTATACTTGCCCATCGGTAATTTCAACCACTTGACTTACATATATGGAGTACACACACAACACACTAATTATGGCACATATCGACACTGCAAGTAGTAGTAGCTTATCCAACTTTTTAATGTAGTCAAAAAAGCCTAAATGGGTATCTTCATACCTATTCATATTAGAAACTATGGGTTTGTGTTTTAAATTAAACATATAGCTTTAAATAAACCATCCTTTCTATGAGAGTATTATTCTATTGAGGGAACTTTTAAGCGTTCCAGTATTTTTGGTCTAAACTTCTAAACCTAGAGGCTTTAGCTATGTGTGACCTATCGATAACTTCTTTGTTGTCCATATCTGCGATAGTACGAGCAATCTTTAAAATTTTGCTATAGGCTCTAGCAGATAGCCCAGTCTTTTCAAAGATTTTCTTTAGGAAACTTTCGGCATCGTCAGTCATAGGGCAGAACTCTTGTAGCTTAGCAGGAGTTATTCTAGCGTTACAAGATATGCCAGTACCTTTAAAGCGTTCATTTTGGATATTTCTAACTTTTATAACTCTATCTCTAATAACGTCGGAACTTTCCTCGTTGCTTTTAGATACCAAATCGTCAAACTCTACAGGGTTGACTTCCGTATGTATATCGAACCTATCTAGTAGAGGGCCAGATATTTTAGCAAGGTAGTTGTGAACAGCTTTCTTAGTACAGGTGCATTGCCTAGTGGGGTGGTTAAAGTATCCACAAGGACAAGGGTTCATAGCACCTATTAGCATAAATTCACTAGGATATGTAACACTTCCCGAAACCCTAGATATAGTTATCTGTTGGTCTTCTAGGGGTTGCCTTAGAATTTCTAAGGTATGCTTGTCAAACTCTGCTAACTCGTCTAAGAATAGCAATCCGTTGTGTGCTAAAGATATTTCCCCTGGTTGCGGATTACTTCCGCCACCTACCAACCCCGACGCAGATATTGTATGGTGTGGTGACCTAAAAGGGCGTTCGGAAATTATAGGGTGAGAACTATCCAGTTGCCCTACTATAGAATGTATCTTAGTAGTTTCTAAACTTTCCGTAAAAGTCATAGGGGGCAATATAGAGGGCATTCTTTTAGCCAACATACTCTTACCGCTACCCGGAGAACCTATCATTAATACGTTGTGTCCGCCACAGGCAGCGACTTCCAAAGCGTACTTAACACTCTGTTGACCACGCACATCGGAAAAGTCTAGGGTATGTTTTGTAGGTTGCAAGTATGAAAGATTTAAAGGTTGTCTAGGGATAGGCTTTACAGCGTTGAAATGGTCTAGTAGTTGTTGGACGTTTTCCACCCCGTAGACGTTCATACCATCTATTGCAGACGCTTCCATAACGTTATCCTTTGGGATATATACAGAAGTAAAGCCTAACTCTTTAGCACGGATAACCATAGGCAATACACCATTTATAGACCTAATGCTACCACTCAAAGAAACTTCTCCCATGAATACAGAATCATCTAAGTTGGTTTCTATGTAGCCCATAGCTTTTAGTAGAGATACTAGTATAGCTAAATCGTGGGCAGAACCGCTCTTTTTGGTGTTAGCTGGTGCTAAGTTTACAGTAACGCTAGACACTGGAAAAGCTATATCCACCGAACGCAATGCCGACTTTATACGTTCTCTACTCTCCTTGATAGATGTATCTGGTAAGCCTATTAAGTCAAACATAGGCTGACCCCTATTTATTACTATTTCAACTTCTATTGCATAGGCATTTAAGCCGAGTAGTCCTATGCTATTTACTTTTGCAAACATTGTTGTTAGTCACCTCATTATGTTGTTAAAATTTATATGATTTACTAATTAAGTCATCTATGTATTTTTTTAGAGTTATTAACATTTCGTATATCAAAGAACACTCTTTGTAGGATAGTTCCATAGTACTGTATACTTCCTTGTGAGGGTTGTAGTGAGGGTATCTCAAATTGTTTTGTATAGCGTTAAGGTTTACACCTTTAAATACGTTGGTATCCAGTTGAGTTTTTATCTGTTGCTTTAAGGTATCGTTGTTGTTGGAATAAACTTGTAGCAATAGTTCTATAGACTTATCTAGGGAGTGTCCAGTATCTCTAACCATTTTAGCGGTGGAGCTGTATTTAACGTTAATTTTAGAAGTTATAGCGTACTTTACATACTTTTCCATAGACTGTATATATAGATAACTAGCCTCGTTGTATAGTTTGCTATTCATTAAAATTTTAGCAGATTTTTCGTCGTTCATAGAATACTGCTTGTATATCAATGGAATATCAGAGCCGTCTTTGTATACTTTTGTCTTACCTATACCTAATTTCATAAAAAAATCACCTCAAAATTTATTATATGTAATCACTGCTAATGGTTACAAAACGGTTTCTTTAATAATACTTTTTTTGAAAAAACACTTGACTTTTCCTTAAAGTTATAGTATAATAATACAATGTATCATAATGAATATTTCTATTATGGATAATTGTCTTTACTAAGAAGATTATAACATATCCATAGAAAAAAGCAAGTATTTTTTTATTTTCCGCACTGATAGTCTATATTCTATATTTTGCAAATCCGTGCGGTGCTGTATTTTATGCCTTATGGCTCTAACTACAAGAAGGAGGTAGTCCCGAACTTATGGTGAATGTTAAACCTAAACAACTCGGAAAGAATACCAGAATGAGCTTTGGAAAGATTACTGAGGCTCTAGAAATGCCTAATCTTATCGAGGTTCAAAAAAATTCTTATCAATGGTTTAAAGAAGAAGGACTAAAAGAAGTTTTCCGTGATATGTCTGCTATTACGGACTACAATGGTAACCTAGTTCTAAACTTTGTCGATTACAGAATAGACGATAAACCTAAATATTCTATCGCTGAATGTAAGGAAAGAGATGCTACTTATGCAGCTCCGATATACGTTACCGCCAAGCTATGGAACAAGGAAAAGAACGAAGCTAAGGCTTCCGAAATCTATATGGGTGATTTTCCATTAATGACAGACAGTGGTACTTTCGTTATTAATGGTGCAGAACGTGTTATTGTTTCACAATTAGTACGTTCCCCCGGTGTTTACTATGCGTGTGAAAAAGATAAGACTGGTAAAGATTTGTTTAAGTCCACAGTAATTCCTAACCGTGGTGCATGGCTTGAATACGAGATGGACTCGAATGATGTTGTTTATGTTCGTATAGATAAGAACAGAAAGATTGCTATTACTACCTTTATTAGAGCTTTAGGTGTTGGTACTGATGAAGAAATCTTTGAGTTGTTTGGACCTGACGAAAGACTTACCCAAACTATCTTAGATAAGGATAGCACTAAGAATACTAACGACGCTCTAATAGATGTCTATAGAAAACTTCGTCCAGGTGAGCCACCTACTGTTGAAAGTTCTATGACACACATTAACAACCTTTTCTTCGATGCTAAGAGATACGATTTATGTCGATTCGGTAGATATAAATACAACAAAAAGTTGGGTATCGCCTCAAGACTTGAGGGTCACACACTTTCAAGACCTGTTATTAATACTCTAACTGGTGAACTTTTAGCCGAGGCTGGTGACCGTATTACCAAAGAAAAGGCTCAAGAGATTGAACAAGCTGGTGTATACGAGGCTTTCGTTCAAGTTGAAACTAAAGAATATTACCAAAACGAAATTGGCGAGTACAAGACTCGTATGGTAGAAAAAGAAGTTAAGATTATCGGTAATGGTATGGTTGATATATCTGGTTATGTGGATTTCGACCCAGCCGAATATAACATAAATGAAAAGGTTAGCTTTAAGGTTCTAAAGGATATCCTAGAAAACTCTACAGACGCTGACGATATTGCAGAAAACGTTAAAAGACGTGTGGACGAACTAGTTCCAAAGCACATCATTCTTGACGATATTTTTGCTACTATTAGCTACTTCTTAAACCTTTGTGACGGTGTTGGCACTACTGACGACATCGACCACCTAGGCAATAGACGTATACGTTCTGTAGGTGAGTTACTACAAAACCAATTTAGAATAGGCTTTTCTAGAATGGAGAGAAACATCCGTGAAAAGATGAACACTCTAAGTCAAGATTCCGACTCTATATCTGCTGCTAGTGTAGTAAACATTAGACCTATTACAGCGGCTATTAAGGAGTTCTTTGGTTCTTCTCCACTATCACAGTTTATGGACCAAACTAACCCATTAGCAGAACTTACTCACAAGAGAAGATTATCTGCGTTAGGTCCAGGTGGTCTATCGAGAGATAGAGCGGGATTCGAGGTTCGTGACGTACACTACAGCCACTATGGCAGAATGTGTCCTATTGAAACCCCTGAAGGTCCTAACATCGGACTTATTTCCTATTTAGCAACCTTTGCTAGAATTAACGAGTATGGCTTTATTGAAGCCCCATATCGTAAGATAGATAAGGCTACTGGTGTAGTCACTAACGAAGTAGTATACATGACTGCTGACGTAGAAGATAACTATGTAGTTGCTCAAGCTAACGAACCTCTTAACGAGGACGGAACTTTCGCTAACGCTAGAGTACACGTTCGTTACAGAGATAAGATTCTTGAGAGCGACAGAAGTAATGTAGACTTTATGGACGTTTCCCCTAAGATGGTAGTATCTGTTGCTACTGCTATGATTCCTTTCTTAGAGAACGACGACGCAAACCGTGCCTTAATGGGTTCTAACATGCAACGTCAAGCTGTGCCACTACTAAAGACTGAAAGTCCTATAGTTGGTACTGGTATGGAATACAAGGCAGCTGTCGATTCGGGTGTATGTATTATCGCTAAAGAAGACGGCGTAGTAGTAACCCTTGATGCAGACCACATAGTAGTTAAAGATGCGGACTTCCAAGACCATGAGTATAAGCTTACTAAGTTTAAACGTTCAAACCAAAGTACTTGTGTAAACCAAAGACCTATAGTTAGCGTTGGTGAATACGTTTCTAAGGGTCAAGTACTTGCAGATGGTCCTGCTACTTGCGATGGTGAAATCTCTCTAGGTAAGAACGCTTTAATCGGCTTTATGACGTGGGAGGGTTACAACTACGAGGACGCTGTACTATTAAATGAGCGTTTAGTTCGTGAAGATATGTACACTTCTATCCACATTGAAGAACTAGAAATAGAAGCTAGAGATACTAAGCTAGGTCCTGAAGAAATTACTAGAGATATCCCTAACGTTGGTGACGATGCTATTAAAGACCTTGACGAAAACGGTATTATTCGTATAGGTGCTGAAGTTCATGCGGGTGACATACTAGTAGGTAAGGTTACTCCTAAGGGTGAAACTGAACTTACTGCTGAAGAAAGACTTCTAAGGGCTATTTTCGGTGAAAAGGCTCGTGAAGTTAGAGATAACTCCTTAAGAGTTCCACACGGTGAAGCTGGTGTTATCGTAGACGTTAAGGTATTTACTCGTAAGAACTGCGATGAACTTTCCCCTGGAGTAAACAAGCTAGTTAGATGTTACGTTGCCCAAAAGAGAAAGATTTCTGTAGGTGACAAGATGGCGGGTCGTCATGGTAACAAGGGTGTCGTTTCACGCATACTCCCACCAGAAGATATGCCATTCCTTGCCGATGGTACTCCTCTTGATATAGTACTTAACCCATTGGGCGTACCTTCTCGTATGAACATCGGACAGGTTCTTGAAGTACACCTAGGTATGGCTTGTAAGGCTTTAGGTTGGAAGATTATGACTCCAGTATTTGACGGCGCTCACGAGGAAGATATCCGTGCTTGTTTCCGTGAGGCTAACGAAAAGATTCACTCTGTAGATGACCCCGATATGCTATTTAATGGTGTAGACTTTAACGAGGATGGTAAGTTTACTCTATACGATGGACGTACTGGTCAACCTTTTGATAATAAGGTTACTGTAGGTTATATGTATTACTTAAAACTTCACCACCTAGTAGACGATAAGATTCACGCACGTTCTGTAGGTCCTTACTCACTAGTTACCCAACAGCCACTTGGTGGTAAAGCACAGTTTGGTGGTCAAAGATTCGGTGAGATGGAAGTTTGGGCTTTGGAGGCTTACGGTGCTGCTTACACTCTACAAGAAATTTTAACTGTTAAGTCAGACGATACTATTGGACGTGTAAACACTTACGAGGCTATCGTTAAAGGTCAAAACGTTCCTAAACCTGGTATTCCTGAATCATTTAAGGTTCTTATTAAGGAACTTCAATCATTGTGCTTAGACGTTAGAGTTTTAGATAAGGACAATAACGAAATCGACTTAAAACAAAACCTCGACGATGATATCCC
>CAYXNU010000062.1:0-8804 GCA_964466485.1 uncultured Ruminococcus sp. | reverse complement strand
TACTACAGGAAGTTTGCCGTTTTCTGCAACGTAACATACTAGGTCATAAGGAGCGCCGTTGTCTTTAGCGAAAGTCATTAGTTCTTCCTTAGGCATATTCTTTAGTTGGTTGATAGCAGACATCATAGTACGCATATGACGTACAGCCTCTACTACGTTACCAGTACCAGCTTCACCCTTAGTTCTAATCATGGAAGCACCCTCGCCGATTCTACGGAGAGCCTCGCCGATGTTTCTAGCACCACATACGAATGGTACTTTAAAGTCGTGCTTGTTGATATGGTACATATCGTCAGCAGGAGTTAATACTTCGCTTTCGTCGATGTAGTCTATGCCTAGGCTTTCTAGGATTTGAGCCTCTACTATGTGACCAATTCTAGCTTTTGCCATTACTGGTATAGATACAGCATTCTTGATTTCCTTAATCATCTTAGGGTCGCTCATTCTAGCAACACCGCCTTGTTTACGGATGTCGGATGGTACTCTTTCTAGAGCCATAACGGCTACTGCACCAGCATCTTCGGCGATTTTAGCCTCCTCGGCAGTGGTAACGTCCATGATAACGCCACCCTTTAACATTTGAGCTAAATTCTTATTTAGTTCGTTTCTATTCTCTGACATTTAGTTTCAATCCTTTCGGTAAGATATATATTTTTCAACAAGATTTATTATAGCACAAAATAGAGCATTTCGTCAATAGTATTCTTAAAGTTATTAAAAATATTTTTCCCATCTGCTTACTAGGATATTGTATGTAAATAATATCCAACTTGAAAACCCTCAAGATTCTTTTGTTTGTGCTAAAATATAACAAAAGGAACGCTAAAACTGGCGTTCCTTTGGAAAAATATATAAAAAAGTAAAACCGTTAGCTTTCGCTATCTATAGGTTGAGCGTTGTCAAACACAGAAGAAATCTCAGGGATGGAAACAGTATTTACGTTGTAGTAGTCGTCGCCGTAGGTCACGGACATATTTTCGTAGTAGCTGTCAGCCAAATCCATGTACTGGTCGTAGTAGTCGGTAGTAGTGCCTAGGTTAGGGTCTTGCATGATAAGAGTTACCAAATTCTCATTGATGTACTCATCATCGTCAGTGATAGGAATTCTCTTGATGATATGGTAGCCGTAGTCAGTTTCCACAAGGTCACTAACTTCGTTGTCGCCCAAAGCAAAACAAGCGTCCTCGAACTCGTCAACCATAGTACCCTCAGTGAAGTAGTAGCCCAAAACGTGACCGTCATCGCCAACAGTTTCGCCAGGGTCTTCGTTGTATTCTATTAGCATTTCCTCGAAATCTGCACCATCTCTAATCTGTTGTAGAACATCCTCGGCAGTAGCCTTTACTTCAGCCTTAGCGTTTGCAATAGCCTCGTCGTTTTCTGCTTGAAGTTCTTCTCTTTCCTCGTCGGTGGCATCGTCTGGGATAGCCTCAGTTACAGTCTGTAGGCTAGTGGTAGAGAATAGTATATGTTGACAGTGTACATACTGTGGTAATAGGTTCTCTCTAAAGTCGTCTTCATAGAGGGCTAGAACAACTTTCTTTTCTAGGGCTTGTCTAGTGATGGATTTCATATATAAATCCTTGTTGCAGTAGGTACTAGTTAGGTAGTCCTCAAAAGTATCATAAGACCTACTTTCGTCACTTTCGTAAGACTCTTTGCTATCTTGATAAGTTTGTTCAACCTCTGCTAGTTCGTCGGCATCTAGTTCGATACCGTTGTCCTTAGCGATTTGTTCTACACAGTAGTTGTTTATTAAGAAAGTAACAACGTAATCTTTTAAGTCTTTAAGTCTTTCACGTTGGCTTTCTTCAGCTGTTTGAGTAATATCGTTTCCGTCCTCGTCAGTACCCTCTGTAGCCTCGCCGTCCCAGTAGGAATCGTCACCGCCATCAAAGGAGGCTTTTAAATTAAGGAAGTAATATCTATATTCTTCAACATCTATATCATTGTCACCGATTGTTAGTAGAACACCGTCAGTAATTTCGTCAGTGTAGTCTAGGTTATCGGGGACAGTATCCTCATCATCAGTGTCGCTACTAGTGTCATCACTGGAAGCATCAGCAGAAGTAGTATCTTCAGTTGCAGTGCTATCATCAGTACTTGATGAACAGCCTACCATAAGTGTAGCAAACATAGATAGAGCCATCAATCCAGCAATTAACTTTTTATAATTCTTCATAGTACAAAAATCCTCATTTCATAAATTTTTCAAGGTGCGTAGAGCCGTCACCTATACGTTTATATAGCGAACGACCAACGCATACAAGAAATATAATTAATATGCCATTAAACATTATAACATAATCGATAGTACAAATTGTGACGATTTCATGAAAATTTATTATTTTTTTTATCACAACCAAAGTTATGTTAATTGACATCCATAAACAAAGCAGACTTTATAAGGAGGTAATCTGTAGCGTTTACAGAGCCATCGTTGTTAAGGTCAGCAGATTGCATCATATTTTCGTCTAAAGATATAGTACCTAGTATGTACTTTTTCAACATTAAGAAGTCCATGCTAGTTAATTCCATATCTCCATCTATATCACCATAACAGTAAGTTTCACCATCTAATTTTTGTAAATCTTTTAGTTTACATATACCTTGATAATCTCCGTAAGTTACATGAGCCCAAATGCCATCGCTTTGAGTTACAGTAACTTCCGAGCCGTTGAATATTGTAGCTATTTGGTAGGCTGTAATAGAATGTCCTGCCAAAATTGTAACATTACCACCAGTGGAATTTACTACATATTCGCCGTTGTATTTATCTGAACAATTACAACTAGAATAGCTTTTATACTTTTCCCAATATGTATTCATAGCCAAATTACCTCTAACTATAGAAACACTAGAATAGTTTTGTGGGACTTCAAAGCTATAGCACCAACGATACCCCGCATTGTAAGCACCCTCGGCAGTATTGCTAACTTGCTGTAATCTTGCATAGACAGAATTGTAATAAGTAGTTTCGAGTTCATACTTTAAAAAGTATAGTTGTCCGATAAGAGATGTGTAATCATAGCCATTTGCATTACAATAGTTGACTAAATTAGTTCTACGACCACTCGATGCAGTTCTAGGGTAGTTAGTCCACTGGCAGATACCATAACCGCCACCACTATTCCATGTGTAGCCGTACTCTAGTAAGTCACTTCTAAAGTTACTTTCTTTTTCGATATTAGCAAGAACTCCACAAGCTGCCGCAGTATTTAGACCCATTTCCGTAACTAAGAAGTTAAATATGTATTCCTCATTGTTGCCATATATTATGCTATTTTCTTCTATTAATGAACTTGCCTCTACTGGAACGCTGTTAGTACTCGCAAAGTTTGGAGAGATAGTAACAGTCATTGCCATGGACACTAAAAAGCCTAATGCCCTTTTTAAATGTATATGTTTCAATTTTCCATATCCTTTCTACTCACTCATACTTATATATTATAGTAGCATATGGATGTTTTGTCAATAGATAAATTAACCAAAATTCGGAACACCTAAAGTAGATGTTCCGTTAATGATTGCCTATAAATATCCGTTGAGCGATAATTTTAGAATAGCCTTTTATAGCGTTTCATGAGCTTTTCAACGTCGGGGTTGTGTCCGAGAATTACTATATGTTCGTTACCAGAGAATACATATTCTGCTGTAGGTAGTGCAGTAATCTTATTATTTTGCTTGATAGCCAAAATATTCATGTTGTACTTTTTACGAACGTCAATTTGGGAAATGCTCTTTTTAACCCAGTTTTCAGCCACAGGGATTTCATATATAGCGGTATCCCTAGATAGTTCTATGTAGTCGAATACGTTATCTATACTGTGCCTAGATGCCATTCTAAAGGCACTATCACGTTCGGGATAGACTACTTCGTCAGCACCGTTGCGTTGTAAAAACTTAGCGTGAATATCTGTACCAGCCTTACTAACTACCTTATTAGCACCCAAATCCTTTAGCAAACTAGTAATTTCTAGGCTACTTTGAAAGTTCGAGCCTATGCATACAAAGCACACATCAAAGTTGCCAATACCTAAACTTTTAAGAGTTTCCATATTAGTGCAGTTTCCAATCTTAGCACTAGTAACCAAAGGCATAACAGATTGCACACGGTCTTCGTTGATATCTACTGCCATAACTTCGTCGCCTAAATCGTGGAACTTTTCCACTAGGTGTTTACCAAATCTACCTATTCCAATAACTAAAAAAGATTTCATAAAAAAACGTCCTCCAATTAATTTTAACCAATGCTTATCTTTTCTACTGGGTTTTGTGCTGATTGCAAAGCGTTGTTGCCATTAGTGAATATCAACGCAAAGGATAAGCTTCCCACACGCCCTAGAAACATTAAGAATGCTACTACTATTAGCGAAAATGTATTTAACTCCCTAGTAATGCTAGTAGTCATACCAACGGTATCTATTGCCGAAAATGTTTCAAATAGTACATCTTTTAGCAAGAGGTTTGGCTGTGTAGCACACACTATAAAAGTACCACCTAAAGCCAACAACACGTTAATGGATATTACAGAACACGCACGTTTTAAAACGTCATTCTCTAAACGCCTACCAAATACGTTTATTTCGTTTTCGCCCTTAATGCTACTAACTAGTGAGAGTATTATAACGGCTATGGTAGTAGTCTTTACACCACCCGCAGTAGAGCCTGAACTTCCTCCGACTAGCATATATAGGATAGTTAGCATAGTACTAGCAGGGGTTAAGTTTCCAGATGGTACTACCTCAAAACCCGCAGTTCTAGGAACTATTACCGAAAATAGGCTATCTAGAATCTTTTGGCTTAATGGCATACCCTCTAAAGTGTTGTGGTACTCTAACACTAAGAATAGCGGTGTACCTACTACAGTTAGGGCAACTGTCACTGATATGGCTATCTTAGAGTGCAACTTGTACTGCGAAAAGTGAAACTTATTCTTTGTAAAGTCATCCCATACGAAAAAGCCTATTGCCCCTAAAGTTATCAAGGCACATAGAGTTAGTATTACTACAGGGTCGTTGTTGAACTCCTCGCAACTGATAGAACAAAATTCGGAATATTTACCCATAAGGTCGAAACCCGCATTACAAAAAGCCGACACCGACAAGAACACCGCATTGTATATTCCAGTAGCAACGCCCATCTTCGGGATAAACCTAGTGGATAGCAGTATCGCACCTATGCTTTCTATAAGCACCGTGCCTATTACTATCTTGCGAGTGAGTTTTACTATACCGCCAATGTACATAGTATTTACGCTTTCCTGTAATAGACTTCTTTCCTTTAGACCTATTCTCCTATTAACTATCATGGATAGAAACGCTAAGATAGTTAAAAATCCTAGACCGCCTATTTGTATTAACAGTAGTATTACTATCTGCCCGAATATCGTCCAGTGCAAATAGGTATCGTAGACTATTAAGCCCGTAACACAAGAGGCGGAAGTTGCTGTGAATAGGGAATTGACAAACCCAGCAGATTGTCCATCTCTACTGGATATTGGTAACATCAACAAGATAGTGCCTACCGTGATTAATATTCCAAAACCACAAGCTACTATCTTTGGATAACTCATGTTGGACGTTATCCCCAACTTATTACTTTTATTTATCACATAGATTAATCCTTTCCAATAATAATTACAACATATACATTATAGCACATTATTGTTAAAAATCAAGAAGATTTTAAAAAAATATCACAAAACCCTATACAAATTATCATTTTTTGTTTATAATAACGTTTTTATCCAATTTTTAAGGAAATATTTCACAAACCACTTGACAAGCATTCTTTTATATGGTAAATTATATGTGGATATTTTAAACAAATAATTAGCATTATTTCCGAAAATATCCTAGAGGGTATGGAAACTTTTAGAACACCACCCTAAAGAAAAGATTGTTGCAAATAATATAACATAATCCTAATAACTTAGGCTAGGCTTCTTTTTGCAAAGAGTCTAGCCTTTTGTATTGAACAAAACCCATTATTTTATTTAGGCAATACCTTGTAAACTTTTGCTATTCTTGAAACGTTACCGACTATGTTGCTAACGTAATATGAGATTACAATTCCGTAAAAGTTGAACAGTGGCACACATATTAGCAGTGCGGATATTCTAACTACATACTCCGCTATGTAGTTGATTGACGAAAATCCGTGCTTTCCTAAGCCCTTTAGTATGCTTTCAAGGACTATTTCTAGGTAGATGAGCGGTACTACTGGCGACAGCATTTTCACGATTTTGCCACTTAAGGATGTACTACCTATTAGTAGAGCAATGTCGTCCCCAAAGATGTACAGCCCCACAGCTACCCCCAACGAAAACATTAAAGTAAGTTTAAATGCTTTAAAGGATACTTTTTTGACCCTTGCGTAGTTTTTACAAGAGTTGCACCTAGCAATTTCTGTTACGAGTATGCATGACAGACTACACAGTATGGACGACGGAAAAAACAGTATTTGCAAAACGATAGCCTCAAACATTCCATAGAGTGCAAAGGCCTCTTTGGAGGAGTAACCGCATTGCTGTAGCGTTATCGGAAAGAGCGTATCATTGCAGGTGCTGAGAACTAAAGGTATGCTACTATTTAAAGCTATCGGGATGGAATGCTTAACGTAAGCCCTAAAAGTTGTACTACTTTTGGTACTAATATTCCTAATACTTCTATGTAGGGTGGCTACTAGGTAGGCACACGATACGCTTTCCCCGATGAGTATGGTAATAGATAGCATTAGTATGATGTTCATGTGGAAAGAGTATACCATTATGACCGTTAAAGCGTTCCTGACAAAAAACTCAATACACCCTGATATTAGTGGGGTAGTTACCTCTCTGTGGGCGTGAAAATATCCCTTAATGCTAGAAGTTACAGCGGTTACAACTAGCGTGGATGCTATAAGTTTTATGCCTGTGGAATACTCCGCACTGCCTAGAAACTTTTCACATATAGCACCCGAAAACCCCACTATTATGGTTGTACTAATTAAAGCTAGTGTTCCGCTCCATAGGATGGAATACCATAGAATCGTGTTTACATTGCCGTGAGATTTCCCTCGCTCCTCGGAGATGAACCTATTTGCACATAAAAATGAGTTTCCGTTCGATATAACCACAAATGTGCTATAGAATGACATTACAAGTGAAATTACCCCAACCATATCTTCTCCGAGGTAGCGTGTTAAAAATATGTTCATTAGTAGGGTTACGCCTTGCAAGGTGAAGTCGACTATCGTCATAAATATTGTGTCTTTTGCAATGGAATTTTTCAAAGAACCCCCTCCTCAAAACATTATATGAAAATTTTTCAATAAATATTATTTTTCCTCTTGACAAACTGGGAAATATGTGGTATAATAACCATATAATTTTATGGAGGTCTTAAATATGGATTGTAAAAAGTTTTTGGCGGGTGCGTTTGCACTAGCTATGTGTTTTGGAGTGGTTTCTACACTACCAGTTGAAAATATTTCCAGTGGTGTAGTTGCGTCTGCGGAAGATAGCGTTGAGGCTACAAGTTCCATATATTTTGATTTTAATTGTGATGATGAAACGGGTGCAACAGTTGCTGGATATAAAGACAATGGTCCTGCTGATGTTGTAATACCATCTACATATACATATGTTGACGAAGACAATGGCAATGCAGAAACATTATATACTGTGACAACTATTGGCACTTATGCTTTTGAAAACAATAATTATATTTCTAGTGTAGTTATGCCCGATACAGTAATACTCATGAATGGAGCAGACACCTTTAATGGTTGTAAGAATTTAAAGAGTGTGACCTTAAGTAATAATCTTAGAAATATATCCAGTAGAGCTTTTGCAAGTTGTACTGCTTTAGCAAGTATTAATATACCAAATAGCGTTACCGAAATAGGTGAGAGTGCATTTAATGGTTGTACGGCTTTTGAAAGTATAGTAATTCCTGACAGCATAGTTTCAATTGGTGGTGAAGCATTTGCCGGATGTAATTCATTAAAAGAGGTAACACTTTCTAATAATCTTACTGAAATACCACAATCAATATTTTCAAATTGTACATCGCTAGAGAGTGTTAATATTCCTGATAGTGTTAATACTATTTATAATTATGCATTTAGCGGTTGTAAAGCTTTGAAAAGTTTAACTATTCCTAGTGGCGTTTCTTATATTAGTAAGGATGCATTTGAGGAGTCAGGACTAAAAGATATATACTATCAAGGTACTGAGGAAGAATGGAATAATATAGATGGATTTGAAGATTTTGAAGATATTACGGTACACTACAACGCTACAGGCGACGAAGAACCTACCGCTACCCTAAAGGGCGACCTAAACGGCGATGGCACGGTAGACGTACTAGACCTACTAAAGCTTAAAAAATACCTACTAGGTATTATAGATACCCTAGACTAATATTAAGTATGACAAGCGTATCCAATTTGGGTACGCTTTGTTTTGCCCAAATATGCAAAAAATAAGAGGTTTTCCGCAATGGAAAAACCTCTTATTTCAATTCTATAGGAGATAATGTTAAACATTATAAGGAATCAATCATCATAAGGACGAACTTTTTGATTTTTAGCATTTCAGCGGCAGTAATTTCGCCGTCGCCGTCTAGGTCGCAGTTGCTAAAGCCTTGACCTGTTAGGGTAGTCATGCCTAGTAAGTGTTTCTTAACGCTTAGTAGGTCTACAGCGTTTACAGAGCCGTCGCAATCAGCGTCGCCCTTAGTAGTGCTGTTACCAGTGGATGTGCTACCGCTAGTAGTGGTAGTAGTCTTAGTAGTGGTGCTAGTAGGGGCATTAGTAAC
>CAYXNU010000061.1:2296-8821 GCA_964466485.1 uncultured Ruminococcus sp. | reverse complement strand
CTTAAAAAAGTCTTTGAATAGAGGCGGTATGCATATGAATATTAAAAAATGTATCTATGGTCTAATAACTGCTTTAAGCGTTGCTGTTCTCTGTTTAAGTAGCATTTCGGCTTGTGCCGAGGTTAGCCTACCAGAAGATATGGTAGTGGGTTTGCCCGAAAAGTTAAGCATTATCGATAGCGATGGAAACTCTGTAGATAGCAGTAGCGGAGAGTATTGTATGCGTATCGATGATATGTTGCCAAGTACTACATATAGCAAAAGCCTACAGATTATGAACCTACTAGAAGACAAGGCGTATCACATATACTTCTATGTAGAGCCAGTATCTAGTGGTGGCGATATAGACCTAAAAGACGAATGTACAATGACTCTTACTCTAGACGACAAACAAATATACGTTGGAAAAGTTACTGGCAAGGGCAGTATAGATTTAACCAAAAACCCTATAGATTTAGGTTTGTACACCACAGGGGAGAGCAGAACACTCCACTGTGAAGTGGTGTGGAACGGCTCTGACGATACCTACATAGACTATGGCGAAAAGCTAGTCGATATCGATGGAGTACACATAGTTAGGGAGGGCAACACAGACTACTACTCTTATGGTGAAGTTACTTTTAAATGGATATTCTATGCCTCTCTAGATGAAGACTATGTACCACCTAAAACTGGTATTCTCAGCAGTAAACTATCGCCTCTATATATAGCTATTTTGTCAGCGTGTGCTATACTAATAGTAGTCATGCTAATACTTATCAAGCGTAAAAAGGATAAGCTATCCAAAGGTGCTAACGTATGAAAAAGTTGTATTTTATGTTGTTTGTAGTGGTATGTGTAGCGTTGGTTGTGGTGTATCTTATGTACAATCAAAGTAACCTAAACAGCACCCTAGACGACGAATTTACTATACAGTTGCAACTATACGACAGCATAAAGCCTACAGTAGTTACCGATACGGAAACTACTAACACTACGGATTACCTGTCCCAGTGCGATAGCCTAAACCCTAACGCTGTAGCATGGTTATCTATCCCAGATACTCCTATAGACTTTCCTGTAGTGCAGTCCACGGACAATGAATACTATCTCAGCCATGACATAAACAATGAATCTTCTACATATGGTGTGCCGTTCCTAGACTATAGGTGTAGTTCCGACTTTTCGGACTTTAATTCTATAATCTATGGGCATAACATAAACGGTGGTAGAATGTTTGCGGACTTGTTAAACTTTCAAAAGAAATCCTATTTTGAGAGCCATCCCACGGGGTATTTAACCACTAAAGATAAGTACTATCAAATAAACTTTATAGCTTGTTTAGTATTGCAAAGTGACGATTTTGTGTACAATGTATCTTTTGTTACACCTAACGAAAGAGATATCTTTATACAAGATATTCAAGCAAAGTGTGTGCAGTATCGAGAGTTTTCGGATGTTAATCTTAGTGATACAAACTTGATAACTCTTTCCACTTGCTCATACGAGTTTGAAAACGCTAGGACTATACTAATAGGTTACCTTTGCGAGTATGAATAAAACGATTTAAATATATATATTACTCTGTATGGAACGGCAAGTTGCCGTTCCTTTTTTTATGTGCTGTAGTATTCATTTATAGCGGAATATATGGTAAATGCAACCTCTTTTTGATATTCAGGGGTTTTTAACTTTTCAGCTTCTTCGGGGTTGGATAGAAATCCACATTCCGCCATAACTGTAGGGTTTTCGGAAAAGTAGCATAGGTATAGTTCTTTGCCACATAGTTTAATTTCACGGGTATTATCGGGCTGTAGATATTCCACAAACTTGTTTTGTAGTATACTAGCAAGTTCTTCGCTTTTGGAATTAGTATCCGAATAGAACATTTGAGCGCCACTGTATTTGCTATCGGTGAAAAGGTTTTGGTGGATAGATATACATATAGCGTTATCGTACTTGTTAAATAGAGCCAAACGGTTATCCATATCGGAAGATTTTTGGTTGGCAATGCCCTCTATACCGCTATCGTGTATAGATACATCTTTGTCACGAGTGACTTCTACAGTGTACCCAGAAACTTGTAACATATCCCTTAAGTTTAGAAGTATGTTCAAGTTGATATTTTTTTCCACAGTGCCATCTTGAGCGGAACAACCGCCGTCCATACCGCCATGTCCAGCGTCTAGGATAACTATTCTGTTGCTAGTAGGTGTAGCCGAAACTGTTGAAACGTCACCGTCATAGACTTTTTGGTTTGCGTAAGATATTCCTGTACATACAGCCAATACTAATAGTACAGCTATTAAAGCTTTTGCCTTTTTGCCAATTAAAGATTTTCTCAAGAATAAGTTCCCCCTTATAGTATTTATTATAAACATATGCTTGACTTTAAGATTATATCACACTAGGTTTGTTTGTTTTTTACACATAACTAAAAGGTTCGTATTTCCTTGACTTTAATATTATAATGTGTTATACTTAGAAACAAGCGTTAAGAAAGAAAAAAATATTTATTTAGAATAAAGAAAGTTAGGTGCAGAATGAATTTTAATGAAATGAATTTACCTATAGAGATTACTCAAGCCATAGAGGATATGGGTTTTCAAGAGATGACAGAAATTCAATATAAAAGTATTCCTTTACTTATAGATGGCAAAGACGTTATTGGGCGTTCTAATACTGGTACTGGTAAGACTATGGCTTTTGGTATTCCTGCGGTTATGAACATCCCTAAAGACGATTGCGAATCCGTTAAGACTTTAATACTATGCCCCACTAGAGAGTTAGCTGTGCAGTGCTGTGACGAAATTAAGAAGATTGCTAAGTATATGAGTTGGATTAAGCCTTGTGCTATATATGGCGGTGCTAGTATGGAAAGACAAATCCATCAGCTAAAAAGAGGTGCTAACATTATAGTAGGTACTCCCGGTAGAGTGATAGACCATCTAAATAGAAGAACTCTAAAACTAGATAGCCTATCTGCTATAGTACTTGATGAGGCTGACGAAATGCTTAACATGGGCTTTAGAGAAGATATAGAAACTATACTAAAGGTTGTCCCAGAAGATAGACAGACTGTGCTATTCTCTGCAACTATGCCTAAGGCTATCTTAAACATTACTACTCAATACCAACACGACCCAGTAATAGTTAAGACTGAAAGTTCAGGAAAGAGCGTTGACAATATTGAACAGTATTGGTTTGACGTTCCTATGGGCAGAAAAACAGACGCTTTAGTTATGCTACTATATGCATACTCCCCAAAATCTTCTATGATATTTTGCAACACCAAAAAGACTGTAGACGAACTTACAGACACCCTAATATCTAAGGGTATTAACGCTGTGGGTCTACATGGAGATATGAAACAAGTACAACGTACTCAAGTTATGAACACCTTTAAAAAAGGTAACGCATCCGTGCTAATAGCTACAGACGTTGCTGCTAGGGGTATTGACGTTGACGGAATAGATATGGTATTCAATTACGATATCCCACAGGATATAGAATACTATACCCACCGTATAGGAAGAACTGGTCGTGCGGGTAAGTCAGGAAAAGCTTATACTCTAGTTACTGGTAGAAAACAAGTATACAGCCTTAAGGATATTGCTAGAATGGTTAAAGCTAACATTCAAGAGATACAACTACCTACACGCAAAGATATTATCAATGCTAAGTCGGAAAGCGTACTTAATGAGATAGCATCCAACATTAGGAACGATTACAGCGAATCCCCTAAGAGTGTATACGACCAACTAATAGAAAGCGGTCTAACTGCTGAACAGATAGCATTATCCCTTATAGATAGCAAAATATCTAAGGAACTTGAAAACGTCCCAGAGTTTGACATTCCACAGCCACTCAAGAACAGAAAGAATGCTGACGGTTCTAGCGTTAAAACTGTAAAGATTGATATATCTGTAGGTAGAAACCAAAAGATTGCCCCTAACTTTATACTAGGTGCTTTAGTAGAGGCTACTGGTATGTCAGGTAAAAACTTCGGTAAGATAGATATTTTCGATAGCCATACTACCGTTGAAATCCCTAAGGATAATCAAGAGCTAGTAATAAACTCTCTCAGTGGTGGAAAGATTAACGGTAATAGGGTTACAGTTCGCCTATATGAGGGTCGCAAAGATAACAGACCTAGAGGAGATAAGCAATCTAACTATAGAAAACAACGCTCAAATAGTAAGCGTGATGACTTCTACAGTTTCGATAAAAGTTCTAAAAATAGACACAACAAGCGTGACTATTCAAACAGACACAACCATTCTAGCAGACGTGGAAAGTCCTTTAATTCTAAAGGTTAGGTGGTGAATTTATGGCTAAGTCTAAGAGAAAGTATCCAAAAAAGAAAAACTATCAAAATAGCACAATTAATGACAACATTACTATTAAGCAAAACAAAGACGTTTATACTGAAGAATACAAGGCTCAAAAAGCGTATCAAGAGAGCCAAAAACCTTTGCTACTAAGAATATTTGTTGTAGCGGTAGCTTGTGTAGTGTTCCTATCTTTCGTAATACTACCATTGATAAAATAGCAAATATAAATATAAAATAAAAAAATGGAACGGCATATCGTCGTTCCATTATATTTTTATTTAGTTAAATTTAAATCTAAATCTAATTAATAAGCTTTCTTTACCATTACGGTTTTTGTAGTGAATATAGGCTCTGTAATATCTTTAAAGAACTGCACTAGAGGTCCAGTGAAGAACATCATAATTACAGTGCTAACACCTATAGCACCGCCAGTCAATAAAGCTACTATAACACATACAGTGTCAGTGAAAATTCTAATCCATCTAAACTTTACTTTGCCGTGTATAGCATCTTCTATAATGTATGCTAGTGCATCGTAAGGGGATATTCCTAAATTAGCTTTGGTATATAATGCACAACCAAAACATATTAAACAAACACCTACCACTAAGAATAATGCTCTAACCATTAGGTTTAGGTGTGTGAAATTTAAAGCATTTAGTATATAAGTTGTAAGCTGTGCGGAGTATCCCACACCAATCATATTAGCGAAACTGCCTAAGCCTATATACTTTCTGCCAACGAAAATCATCGGGATAAATAGTAGCATATTTAGTGTTAGTTGCCACGTTCCGAATGAAAGCCCCATAATACCAGATATACCATAATTCATTGCGGAATAGGGGTCTACACCAAAGTTTGATTGGCTTAAAAATCCAACTCCTATACCTATTAATAATACACCAAAAACCATCGCAAATACGTTCTTTTTAGTACAATTTTTCATAATATAAAATACCTCCTATAAAAATACCAAAGTATATTATAGGACGTTTCTTCTATAAAATCTAGTACTTATATTGATTTTTTTATAGTAAGAAATTATCTTAGAAAATATTACTATATGCTATTTTTTTATTAACATCTCATGAAAGTTCTTCACGCATATGTGCTAGAATCTTTTTTTCACGCCTAGAAACTTGTACTTGAGTCATGCCTAATATTTTAGCGGTTTGTGTTTGAGTTAAATTTTTATAGTATCGTAAGATAATCATGTTGCGGTCTTTTTCTTCTAAAGAGTTTAATATTTGGTTTAAGGCTATGCTGTTGCCTATTTCGGCATCTGGGGAGGCTGTAGGTATGTCAAGTTGTCCACCGCCGTCCTCGTCGGCATCGGTTAGAGATACTGGTGGCAAAGACGACGACATTGCCAAAGATATACTATACTCATCTATTTGCAATATTTGAGCCAACTCCGTGATAGTAGGCTCTTTTCCGTGCTGTGCGATGTATACTTCTTTTTCCCTATTAATCTTTATATAGAGTTCTTTTAGGCTACGGCTAACTCTAACAGTTCCGCCGTCCCGAAAGAGCCTTTTTATTTCGCCTAAGATTACTGGTACTGCATAGGTGGAAAACTTTACTCCACGGGTTTCGTCAAAGACTTTTATAGCTTTAAGAAGTCCTACACACCCTGCAGAGTACAGTTCTTCGTATTCGATACCCCTATTTCTAAACCTATTAGCACATAGATGTACTAGCCCTAAATTATCCTCTGCTGAAATTTTCATATAGTGAATGTTCACTCCTTAAAAGTTAATTCTTAAGGGTATTCTACCACTAAATAGATAAAAATTCTGTCAGTTTGTGTATTAACCCCATAATCTTATAATTAGACAATTTTCATTGAACTTTCACAAAACCATCACTTTTTTTTTTTTTGATGTTAAGATAATACATAGTTATATTTTAGCTGAAAGAGGGAATCTTTATGGCAGATATTAAGTGTAGGATTTGTGGCGGTTCTATTAAGATGGGTGTTTGTGAACTATGTTGGACCAAATACTCTACAGATATGCTTAGGCGGTTAGAAGAACACAATAGAAATACAGATGCTTTAATGCTCCTTCAAAGAAACGATGTTAGGATTTTAGCACTTGCGCTTAAATATAATGATACTAACTTATGGCGAATCAAGTCGAATCAATTAGAATATCTATAATAGTACATATATTACCACCCTAGAGGGAAAACCCTTTAGGGTGATTTTTTT
>CAYXNU010000061.1:0-2196 GCA_964466485.1 uncultured Ruminococcus sp. | reverse complement strand
TTTTTTTAAAAGTCATCATCTAGAGGGGGAACACCTAACTTTTTACGCATGACTACAGTAGTACCTCTATCCAGTTTGCTTTTAACTATTAAGGTATCCATAAAAGCTTCCATTACAGCGAACCCTAGCCCAGCACGTTCGCCGTCGGTGTCGGTGGTGAACATAGGTTGCATAGCCTGTTCTATATCAGGAATGCCACAACCCTTATCGGATACCTTTATGTAAACCTCGTCATTAGAGAGTATCTTAGCTACCATTTCGACAGAGCCGTCGCAATTTTTGTAGCCGTGTACTATAGCATTAGTTACCGCCTCGGATACTGCTGTGCGTATATCTGCCATTTCGGTAACAGTAGGGTTTAACTGTACAACAAATGCAGATATTACACTTCTAGCAAAGCACTCGTTCTCGGAGAGTGCGGAAAACTTAACCTTTATTTCATTTTTCAAAGTGTGTTCAACTCCAATCTAATTAATAGTAGCGATTCTGCCGATACCAGAAAGCAACATAACTTTCTTTATGTTGGCATTTGCATTAATAATAGTAATGCTCTTTATAAGCCTATAGCGTCCCATGATGTATCCTATACCTGAACTATCCATAAAGGTGATACTTTTAAAATCTATAACCAAACCACTAGGGGAGTACTTTAATATTTGAATATCTGTTTCATCTCTAATAGGCTTTATAGAGTGGTGGTCTATCTCTCCCGACATAACCACATATAGATTGTTATCACGCATACTAAACCTTGCCGTCATAGAAAAAACCTCCTTAAGAATAAACCTTTTAAGACTATTCTACACCCACCCACTGAAAATATTTGTCAATTTATGAGAGCAGTAAAAAATCTCTGTAGGGAATAGCTATTCGCTTTTTCGTGGCTAAAACAATTTATTTTATCTAACTCGTGTTATATTAAGTTGACTTTTTTTTCTTTTAGAGTTATAATATTTCTATAGAAAGGACTTGATACAATGCTTACTTTAGATAGAATTTATCATGCTAAATATGTATTAGGTAGCGTAATTCGTGAAACTGATTTAATATACGCACCTAAAATAAATCCCGATTGTGAAATATACCTAAAGCCTGAAAACCTACAAGTAACAGGTTCATTCAAGGTTAGAGGGGCTTGTTATAAGATTTCACAACTTTCAGACGAAGAAAAGGCTAGGGGTGTAATAGCTTGTTCAGCGGGAAACCATGCACAAGGAGTAGCACTATCTGCTACTAAAAACGGAATAAAATCCTTGATATGTTTACCCGATGGTGCGCCTATATCAAAGGTTGAGGCTACCAAAAGCTATGGTGCAGATGTCTGTTTAGTAGAGGGTGTCTATGATGATGCTTATACTAAGGCTCTACAACTTAGAGATGAAAAGGGTTATACATTTATTCACCCATTTGATGACGATAATGTAATAGCTGGTCAAGGCACTATAGGTCTAGAAATAGTAGAGGCTCTACCTGATGTACAAAACGTTATTGTCCCAATAGGCGGTGGCGGATTAATCTCAGGTGTAGCATTTGCCATTAAGAGTTTAAACCCTAACATTAAAGTATATGGTGTTCAAGCTAGTGGTGCGCCTAGTATGTTAAATTCCATTAATGATGGAAAGATAGAACGTCTTGAAAATGTATCTACTATTGCAGATGGTATCGCTGTTAAAGAACCTGGTGAGAATACTTTTAACTATGTATCCAACTATGTAGACGATATAGTTACCGTAACCGACGACGAAATATCCACAGCAATATTAACTCTAATAGAACAACACAAGTTAATAGCAGAGGGTGCAGGTGCGGTATCTGTAGCGGCAGCACTATTTGACAAGTTACCTATTAAGGGTCAAAAGACAGTTTGCTTAATATCAGGTGGTAACATAGATGTTACTATACTATCTAGAGTTATCAAGAGAGGTCTAATCCGTTCAGGTAGGTCTTGCCTATTGAATATAGAACTTTTAGACAAACCTGGACAACTTAAGAGAGTATCTCAAATCATTGCTGATTTAGGCGGAAACGTTACATCTATACACCATGAACGTGCCAACGAAGGCTCGGATATTAATGGCTGTTACTTAAGAATCATGCTAGAAACCCGTAACTATGAACACATAGAAAAGATTAGAGATGCTCTAATTAAAGATGGTTTCCATTTGGTGGATTAGTATCAACATTAGGTGAATACAA
>CAYXNU010000060.1:0-8948 GCA_964466485.1 uncultured Ruminococcus sp. | reverse complement strand
AAAATACTGGGGCTTTTGCAAACTATCTTAGTAAGATTCGCCAAAGAGAAAGCTATGCTAACACTAAGATAGCCGTTAAAAAGACTCTCGATAAAACCTCTTTTGGGAAAAGCGTTAGCAACGTGATATCACGCTCTAAGGGGGCTGTAAAGGGTGCTTTCTTGAGTAACAATATTTTTGAGGCTTTAGGGTTTATCTATATTGGCATAGTGGATGGTCACGATATACAAGCTATGGAAAAGGCTCTAAACACCGCTAAGATGTACCGCAAACCTGTAGTAGTTCATGTGCATACCATTAAAGGTAAGGGCTATCGTCCAGCAGAGGTTAAGCCTAATATATACCATGGCGTTTCAGACTTCAACGTTGAAACTGGTAAGCAAAACCGTCACGACGGTGAGTACGTTAGCTATACTAGTGCTTTCGGAAAGAGCATCCTAAAGTTGGCGGATTTAGACGACAACCTATGTGCTATAACGGCTTCCATGAAAGAAAATACTGGTCTATCGCCATTTGCGGAAAAGTATCCAGAACGCTTTTTCGATGTGGGCATAGCAGAAGAACACGCAGTAACTTTTGCCAGTGGTATGTCATCCATGGGAATGATACCAGTATTTGCAGTGTACTCTACATTCTTACAACGTGCATACGACCAACTAATACATGATGTTGCTATAGCTAACAACCATGTAGTTTTAGCTATAGATAGGGCTGGTATAGTAGGGGACGACGGCGAAACTCATCAAGGTATATTTGACGTTTCATTCTTGACGAACATTCCTAGATGTTCCATATATGCACCATCTTGTACTAGAGAACTTGACTGGGCTTTGGAAAAGGCTGTACATTGTGAAAAGGGTCTAGCGTGTGTTAGGTATCCTCGTGGTTTTGATAAGACGGTATACCCTAAACAGAACACCATTACGGACTACTACATTAGCACTTCTAAGGGCGTTGCGGATACTTTAGTGGTAACTTACGGTCGCACTTATGATTCTCTATACAGAGCCAAAAAAATCCTACAGGGTGAGCAAGTATGCATAGATACCTTAAAACTTACCAAAATATATCCTATTTCGGAGGATGCTATACTAAAGAGCCTAAACTACAAAAACATAGTGTTCCTAGAAGAAGGCATTAAGAATGGTGGCATTGCGGAACATTTTGGAATACTACTCCTAAAGAATGGCTACAAGGGAAACTACTATATATCCGCTATAGATGGCTTTGTGTATGCGGGTTCAGTGCATAGGTGTCTAGAAAGGTATAACCTAACCACTAACACAATAGTAAGCTATCTAAAAGATACTTTAGGAAAGGCAGAAAGTTCTAATGAGAGTTGATGTATTCTTATTTGAAAATAACTTTGCTAAAAGCAGACAGTTCGCTAAGAACCTTATTAAAGAGGGTAGGCTTTTAGTAAATGGTAAGGTTTGCGACAAGCCCTCTATGGACGTTACTAGTGCGGATAGTATCCAAATTATTGGAGATAATCCTAAGTATGTTGGTAGGGGTGGCATTAAGTTGGAAACCGCTATAAACGCTTTTAACATAGACCTTAACGGTAAAACTTGTATAGATATCGGAGCGTCTACGGGTGGCTTTACTGACTGTATGCTACAGAACGGTGCTATAAAAGTCTTTGCGGTGGATGTTGGTCACGACCAACTAGACCCCTCACTAATAGACGATAGTAGAGTGGTAAACCTAGAAAAGACTAACATTAGAGATGTGGATATATCTACATTTGAAAACGCTAATATTAACTTTATATCTATAGACGTTTCTTTTATATCTTTAAGGTTGGTACTGCCAAAGGCTTATGAATTGCTATCTAGTGGCGGAAACTTAGTAGCTCTAATTAAGCCACAGTTTGAGGCTGGTAAGAGCAATCTAAACAAGAACGGCATAGTAAAGTCAGAAAAGGTTCGCAGTAGTGTAGTAGATGACATTCAAGCTTTTGCACAGAGTTTAGGCTTTAAAGTGCTAGGCGTTTGTCAATCTTCCATTACTGGTTCTAAGGGCAACATTGAATATCTTATGTATGTACAAAAGGGGTGATTTTTCCTTGAAAGTGGCAATATTCCACAATTCACAAAAACCAAAAGCAGATGGCTGTGCCTTGCAAGTTGCAGATATTTTAAACGCTATGGGTATTAAAGTCTTTGCAGACTACAAAAGGCAAGAGTTTTACAGTTCAAAAGATTACATCCAGTTTGGGGACTTTTCAAATGTGGCAAAGTTGTGCGATGTGGTTATAGCTATTGGTGGCGATGGTACTATCCTAGAATGTGCTAAATATCTAGTGGGTAGCGACACCAAACTTTTAGGCATAAACACTGGAACTCTGGGTTTTATGGCTTCGGTAGAACTTCCACAGCTTAGCCTACTAGATAGGCTAACTACTGGAGATTACAAGGTTATTCCTAGAATGTTACTTAGAGTAACCCTAGAGGATGGCTCTACTTTTGAGGCTTTAAATGATATTTCTATCGTACGGCAATACTCAAAAATTTTTGACTTCTCTGTGAACTTAGAGGGAATGCACATAGGTAGCTATCGTGCGGATGGTGTGATATTTAGTACCCCTACGGGGTCTACAGCCTATGCACTATCTGCGGGAGGACCTATAATAGAACCCGACTCTCAATGCATTGAGATGGTGTTGGTATCTCCACACTTTTTAGGCACTAGACCTATGGTGTTTTCTCCTAGTAGACAGTTGACTTTTTCACACAGTTGCAACGATAATGATATATTCTTTTCTGTAGATGGTAACTCACCTATCAACATAAAAAAAGGCTCAAAGATTACTATAGAAAAGTCACCTTATATGGTAAACATTATAGATATGTTAGGTAATACTTTTTATACCTCGTTGAATGAAAAACTTAACAATATTAAGTTGTGATTTCATAGTCGATAGGTAGTAGCCATTACAGATACAATAGTATTTAAAACTAAAAATTTTGAGGGAGTGATATTCTTGAAAGAAGGTCGTCAAAGACTTATTTGTGAAATAATATCCACAAGGGATGTTACTACACAAGTTGAGTTACAAAATATCTTACTAGAATATGGCTATAAAGTTACACAAGCTACTATCTCTAGAGATATTAGGGAACTAAAATTGATAAAAAATCTATCTAAACATGGACAATATATATACTGCGTACCAGATATAAACAAAGATATTTCTCACGATAGACGTGAGTACATAATTTTAAAAGGGTTAATATCTAGTATAGATTATGCAATGAACACGGCAGTTATTAAGTGTCACAACGGTATGGCTCAAGCTGTATGTGCCTCTATAGATAGTATGCAACTTCCCGATGTAGTGGGAACTATTGCGGGTGATGATACCATCTTTATACTAATGCGTACAGAACAGAAAGCTTTTGAGTTTGTAAAGATGTTTACTGAAAAGTTTATTTAGTGGGTTAATAGGAACGCTCAATATAAGGGCGTTCCATATATTACAAAATTTTCACTTTAAGGGAGATGTTTAATAATTGTTATATGAATTGTATATAGAAAATTTAGCAGTAATAAAGTCGGCACACATACCATTTTCAAACAGCTTTAACGTGTTTACTGGTGAAACTGGTGCAGGTAAGTCTATCCTAGTGGATGGTATTAATAGCATTTTGGGGCAACGTGTAACTAAAGATATCGTTCGCACAGGTGAAAAAAAAGCTACCATAACAGCACTATTTACCAACCTAGACGAAAGCATTTGTGAAAAGTTGGATGAGTTAAACATATCCCATGAGGAGAATATGATTACTGTTACTAGAGAAATCTTAGCCGATGGCGGTAGCATTGCTAGAATAAATTCTAGAGCAGTGGCTATATCTGTATTAAAAGAGATTGGGCAATCTTTGGTGAACGTTCACGGGCAACACGATAACCAAATACTATTAAATCCCGAAAAGCATTTGGATATTATAGATTCCTTTGGAGAAGATAGTTCTATACTAGAGGACTACAAAGATACTTTTAAAAATCTTCAACAGTTGGCTCGTAAGATTGGCGAACTAAAAAAGATACAACATTCTAAGATGGAACGCTTAGAACTCTTAAACTCTCGCATTAGTGAAATAGGTGCTTTAAATCTACAACCCGATGAGGAAACCGAAATAGACAAAGAGTACAACGTATGTATCAATGCGGAAAAAGTTATCAATGCGTTGGACGATTCTTACAGCCTCTTAAACAAGCTTGATAGTTCCGCTATGGAAAACATCCTACAGGCTAAACACAATTTGGAACGCTACACCGATATATCAGATAGTATTGCCCCACTTATAGACAGGCTCTCAAATGTTTATATAGAAGTTCAAGATATTTCGGAAGAACTGCTAATGCTATCCAACTCCATAGACTTAGACCCCTCTAGGTTGGAATATCTAGCACAGCGTAGACTGGATTTGAACCACATAAAAAAGAAGTACTCTCTAGATATAGAGGGTATTATTAAACTATATCAAAGTGCTATAGATGAGGTATCCACACTGGAAAACTCCACTAGTGAGATTGAAACTCTTACCGTAGAAAAAGACAAGCTACTATTAGAAGTTACTGAAAAAGCTAAACGGTTATCACAGTACAGAGAAGACATTGCTAATGGTTTTAAGTCTAGGGTGTGCGACGAACTAAAGTTTTTGAATATGCCTAATGTAGTCTTTGAAGTTTCACATACCACTGGAAAATTAACTTCTACTGGTATGGATAGCATGGAATTTTTAATATCAGCGAATGTTGGCGAACCCCCTAAACCTATTAGTAAGATTGCGTCGGGTGGTGAACTCTCTAGGATAATGTTGGCTTTAAAGACTGTTATGGCAGACAAAGACAACATCCCTACACTAATATTTGACGAAATAGACACGGGTGTTAGTGGCAAAACCGCCCAAAAGATTGGCTTTAAACTTAAAGAGATTTCTAGGCTTAGACAGGTAATATGTGTTACACATTTAACACAGATTGCCGTTATGGGTGATAATCACCTATTGATTGAAAAGTCTATAAAGAATGATAGAACTTCTACAGAAGTTACTCAGCTAGACCACGACGGCAGAGTAAGAGAAATCGCTAGGATTATGAACGGCGAAACTCTCACAGATACCGCCCTTAAAAATGCTGACGAACTTCTAAACGCTATGAATGGTGGTGGATAGTATGGTAGTTAATTACTTTTTAAATACCAAATATATTAGCAATAACTTTAAAGTGCCTAATGCTATTGTGGATGAGTATATCCGTTCCGCTGACGGCAACGCCTTGAAAGTACTATTGATAATATTAAGGGATACCTTTGAAATCCCTACCCTTGAACAGATTTCTATATCGTCGGGGCTTTCTATTGAAAGTGTTAAACAAGCCCTTAAATTTTGGCAGGATAACAACATAATATATGTTGCGGATAACGCTTCCAAAAAGATTAATCTTAAAAACTATAAACCCGAATTTTTACAGCCTAGCACTATTATGCAACTCTCTAACGATTCTCAAGATATTAGAGATATTATCAATATGGCACAAAGTATTTCGGGGAACGGTCAGCTTTCGCCGTATGAGATTAGCAGTTTAATATCTGCGTATAACTATTTAGATATGCCAAAAGATGTTATACTAGCTTTGTATTCCGATTGCCGTCTTAATAACAAGAGTATCAAATACTTTGATGATTTAATATCTAAGTGGGCTACAATGGGCATTAAAACCCTTGATGATGCCAACAAACAACTACACACCGAACAGTATTTCAAACAGATATTGAACATCTTTAAGTTGAAAACTTTGTTGCCTACCCAACGTGATTTGGTGTCATATTGGAGTGCAAATGAATACCCGCTAGAAATAGTGCAATACCTTTACAACAAGTACGATACTTTAGATAAAAGTTCCCAAAATGCTACTCTAAAACCTAAAGCAAATATCTACTACATAAATAAAATAATTTCGGAGTTTATAGCAAAAGATATTAAAACTATGGATAAAGTCAAGGCTTTTGAAAATTCTAACAGTATGTACGACTTTCAAAAGGTTGAAAAAAGCAATCCCCCTAAACGCCGTAGGGAAACTAGTTACGATATCGAAGAATTTAAAAACCTTGTGGAAGTTAGAGAAGTACGTCCCAGTGATTTAAACGATTAATGGAAGGAGTTTTAATTTTGAATAAAGAGTCTATTAACGAAGCTTTCGATAGAATTTCGGAGCGAAGAAATAATGCTATTTCAACTTACAACAAACACGTTGAGGAGGTTGAAAACAAAGTCCCAGAGATAGCATATCTAAATAGAGAAATTGCTAACACTTGCCGAAATATTATAGTCACTTGCCTAAAAAACAACACGGATGTTAAAACCAAAATAGAAAAGATTAGAGATGCTAACCTTTACGCTCAACAGAAAACTACTCAGCTACTAAAGCAGTTTGGCTATCCCGAAGATTATTTGCAAATAAATTACACTTGCCCTAAGTGTTCCGATACGGGGTACTTTAATGATGACTACTGTCAATGTGTTGTGGATTTGGTTAAACAGATTAATGCAGAATATGTTAATAAGAATAGCAAACTTAAGCTATCCTCTTTTGAAAGTTTTAATTTGGAATACTACTCTAAAAGTCGTATTATAACCCGAAACAACCAAACCTTTTCCGAATATGATTTGATGAAACAAAACTTTTTAAGGTGCAAGGAATATGTTAGAAAGTTTAGTCTATCGGATAACACTAGCAGTATAATTATGTTTGGTAGAACTGGTTTAGGCAAAACACACCTATCTCTTGCCATGGCTAGAGGCATACTTGAAAGAGGCTACACTGTAATATACAACTCTACTATGGATATGTTTTCTGCTATAGAAAAAGAAAAGTTTGGAAAAGATATCAACAGTGCTAATGATACCCTTGAAAGTATCCTTAGTGTGGATTTGTTAATAATTGACGATTTAGGTATAGAATACGATAACAAGTTCTTTAAGACCGTTCTATACAATATTATAAATACTAGAAGTATACGTTCATTGCCAACTATTATCAGCACAAATTTAAATATAGATGAGTTAGAAATTAAGTATGAGGAAAGAATATTTTCTAGATTGATGACGTACGAGTTTATGCCGTTTTTTGGCACAGATATTAGAAGAACTGCTTTCGACAACAAATATTCAAAATAGAATTTTCTTTAAATGTCGTGTTAGCGTGGGTTTATAAAAAATAGTTTTGCAAATCGTGAAATTGCATAATTATTAAATAACTTTTTTGTGATAATGTACAGTTGCTTTTAAATTTATATAATGGTATAATTTATATGTTAGTATTTATTAATCAATAACTATAAAGGAGTGTGAGTAGTTTGTTTATTAATGAAATTCAGGAAGCTATTAGCATTTTCGATGATTTCGACTATTGTAGTTTTATTACTTTAGACGACTTAGTTGCAACTGCTAAAGAAAAAAATCAAGGATTGTATAAGGATTTAAAATCGCTGTGTGAACTCTTTGACTATCACAAACAGCAAGGCGAGATATTTTCGGGTTCGGAATATTTAAGCAATATAAAATCTAGTGCGGTTACATTGTATAAAAAGTATAAACCTTATACGCCTATAATAAATTCATTTATGGGCTTTCTTTGTTTCTATGACGAAGATTTTAAAAATGCACAAACTTATTTTTTAAAAGACAATAACTTTTTGGATGCTTTTTTTATTTGCATAAAACAGTATCAGCAGACCAACGCCCCAGAAGATAAGGCTAATGCTTTTAATGTCGCTAAAAAAGAGTTGGAGTATGAATGCCACGAAAAAGATATAGCTTACTTCGATTTTTACATATTCAGGTTTGTTATGGAGTATTGCAACGAAACAGAAGATTTTTCATCTATCATAAGCTTGATAGATATTATGTACGCTACACCTTTTAAAAAGGCTGACAAGTTTCAAGACTTTTACTATGCTCTACTAAAGCTATCGGATGTTAAATCTATAAATTTAAGATTTTTACAGAATAAGGATTTTTTCTCTAAAGAAAACTTTCAAACGGTTTGCATACAGATAAAGGAAGTTTTATCATCTAATAATGATATCCATGAAAATGTTGTAGTATCTTTTGAGGAATTAATATCCAACGGTGAAGAATTGAAAAACCAAAGGGATTTTCAAGGTGCTGAAAATTCTTACAGAGAGGCTATAACTATATCCACTACAACCAAACAGCGACAGAGAGCTTTTAAGGAAATATATAACTTATACAAAAATACCGACCATTTTAAAATGCTATCCATAATTAATGAATTTTTTGAAATGGATGTATTTGAAAACGAGTTTGAAAAACACTACGAAAAATCTCAAATGTTGATATTTACAAATTCTGCACACGAGGAGGTTTATGACAGTTTAACCCTACTAGCAAGTAATATTAACGCTTTCGATAGAAAACCATGGCGTTGGAATGAGCCTGTAACTTTATGCATGGAACTGGTAAAAACATATATCCAAAGTCTATTGCAAGTGCAGTCCTACGACAAAGCACACTCTATGTGTAAGTTTGGTCTAACTTTAACATCCGAAATAAAAAAGAGCGACACTACTGTTGACAACTATCTTAAATTCTTTTCTAATACTCAAACTAAATGCGGTAAAGTAAAAAAAGATTTAGCTAAAAAAGGTACTGCTAAAATAGTAGACTCTACCATGCAAATAGAAACTAATAAATCCAAAATAGATGACATATCTAACGACCCCGATAATTTACCAGTATTCAAGTTCAATCCGAGTGGTTTGTTGCAGTATATAGAAATCTCTACCATAGAAGACTACGAACAATATTTAAGCGATTACAACAGCACTACAAAAAAATTAAACCATGAAGTTATTAGCAAAAAAGTTTCTAAGTTAATAAGCAACGTCGAAATGGAAAAGTATATAAAAAGTCTTT
>CAYXNU010000059.1:0-9097 GCA_964466485.1 uncultured Ruminococcus sp. | reverse complement strand
ATAAATCTTCCTTTCTAAAATATTGAATATATTATAACACTAAATTTCCAAAAAAGCAACTGCAAATTACAAGACTTTAACATACTTTGAATTTACATATTCACATAGCCAAACACCGTTTTCCGATAGATAAAACTTAGCACCATCGTCAAGCATGGATGTTGTATCTATTTCTAAGACTATAGGCTTTCCGTGGCGTTTGCCTACACTTAGAGCGGTTTCAACATTTCCCGATAGGTGTACATACTGCCTAGACTGTTTAGTAATGCCATCACGCATAATGCTATCTAAGAACCTTGTAGCAGTACCATGATATAAAACTTTTGGCGGAATCTTTTCCACTAAGCCTAGATTAACCTTTATGGAATGCCCTTGATTTGCCCTAATCTTTGAAAAATCCTCATTGAAAGAGTAGCGTTTTTTGTTGTTGGTGTCTACTATGTACTTTAGAGTTTCAAAGTCTATGTGTTTGCCATGAGCGTTCATTTTGGCTATCAACTCTTGAGTGTTTGCATAGCCATACTCATCTATAGATATTCCAATAGTTTCGGGGTGGTGTCTTAGCACTAAAGATATAAACCTCCCTAAATCTTCTAGGTTTTCACCTCTAGATTTTCTCATAAAATATATCAACTCCAGTTCTAGTTAATTCTATTTTGATTTTATCTTTTTCCAATATTCCAAAGCGGACTGTTCTTGACGGTTATCGCCAAAGGTGTAGTATACTCTATCCTTAATGTTGTCAGGGAGGTACTGTTGTTCTACATAGTGGTTAGGGTAGTCATGTGGATATATATAGTGTTGCCCTTTAATTTTAACCTCATCGCTATCTAGATGGCAGTTTTGCAAGTTCCTAGGAATATCTCCACAGTTGATAGTTCTAACGTCTTGTAAAGCTAAATCTATAGCTGTATAGCATGAGTTTGACTTTGGTGCGGTAGCTAAAGTAACCACAGCTTGTGATAGCGGTATACGAGCCTCTGGGAAACCTAACTGTATAGCACTATCCACACAGGCTTTAACTATACAAATAGCATTAGGATACGCTAAGCCTACATCCTCACTAGCGATAACTAATAGCCTACGGCATATGGATTGCATATCGTTGGCTTCTATGAGCCTTGCTAAGTAGTGCAAACTAGCATTAACGTCCGAGCCACGAATGGACTTTTGCAAAGCAGATAACATATCATAGTGGTTGTCGCCGTCCCTATCGTAACGCATACTGCTCTTTTGAGTTAGTTCAATAGCGTTTTCTAGAGTTATCTCTATTCTATCGGGGAATATTTCTCCTGATAGTACACACATTTCTAAAGCGTTTAAAGCCTTTCTAACGTCACCGCCACAACTTTTAGATATGTATTCTAAAGTATCATCTGTGTATGAGATAGTAGTACTCATATCTTTTTGTAGGACTTCTATACCTCTAGTGAGTGCTTTCTTAATATCCTTAGGGGAAATCTCTTTAAACTCAAAGACGGTACACCTACTAAGTATAGCGTTAAATATTGCAAAGTATGGATTTTCAGTAGTGGAGGCTATTAAAGTTATCTTTCCGTTTTCTATGTATTCTAGTAGGGATTGTTGTTGTTTCTTGTTAAAGTATTGTATTTCGTCTATGTAGAGTAGAGTGCCATTGCAACCCAAAAGACTATCGCTTTGAGATATTACCTCTTTAATATCACTAAGGGACGAATTAGTCGCATTTATGTGGTATATCTGCATATTGGACTGTTTTGCTATGATGTTTGCTAAAGTAGTCTTACCCGTACCCGATACACCATAGAATATTAGGTTGGTAACGTTTCCGCCCTCTATGATTCTTCTTAGGGGTCTGCCCTTGCCTATTAGATGTTCTTGACCTACCATGTCATCTATAGTTTGAGGTCTTATTCGTTCTGCTAATGGTGTTATAATAACCAACTCCTTTTTTAATATTTTATCATCTAAACTAGATAGTAACACACAAATATTAAATTTAGATTAATTAACAACAGTATGAATATTCCATAATGCTTGAACTTTCATGCTGAATATTCCTTTAAAGACAACACTACTATTTAACTAACCGTTTACGGCGATACTTCCTACAATATATTTGCACATTGTCATCAAAAAGATATATATCTATAGAATCGCATATTATTAGTTGTTTTAATTATACTATAGACTAAAACCATGTGTCAACTAAAAATTAAAATGTTTATTTGTGCAAAATATATAGATTTGATACTTGCAATATGCAATAATATGTGCTATAATTAAGCATAGTAAAAAAGACAATTTTTTTTAATTTTTTAAAAGGTAGGTGAATTCTGCTACCATTAAGTAGCGGATATATATGAAAAAATATAAATTTTTAGCAAGTATACTATCTAGTATGGTGCTAATGCTTTCGCTTAGTGCTTGTGATAGTGAAAATACCTCTACTACTAGTGAGGATTACGGTCTTGATGCTAACAATCCAATAACTATAACTATTTGGCATTACTATAATGGTGTTCAACAAACCAGTTTCGATAATATGGTAAATGAGTTTAATGAAACTGTAGGCTATGAAAAAGGCATTATAGTAGAAGCGTCTGCAAGTAGTTCTATTAGTGAACTCTCTGAAAAAGTTCTATCTTCCGTCAATAGCGAAATAGGAACGGATGCTCCACCTAGTATATTTGCCTCCTATGCTGAAACCGCTTACGAGGTAGACAAGCTAGGGTACGTTAGTGATATTAGCAAGTACTTTACAGATGAGGAACTTGACGAGTATGTTCCTAACTTTATAGAAGAAGGAAACTTCTCCGATGACGGCTCTTTGAAAATATTTCCTATGGCTAAAAGTACTGAAGTTATGGTGCTAAACGCTACCGACTGGCAACCATTCGCAGAGGCTACTGGCGTAACTACTGACGATTTAAGCACATGGGAAGGTCTAGCTGAAGTATCCGAAAAATACTACAACTACACCGACGATTTAACCCCAGACGTTCCAAACGACGGAAAAGCTTTCTTTGGCAGAGATGCCGTGCCAAACTACATGACTATAGGTGCTAAACAGTTGGGTTATGAATACGTTACCGTTGAAGACGGCAAAAACGTTGTAAATATAGATGAGGACGCTTTAAGAAGACTTTGGGATAACTACTATGTTCCATACGTTAAGGGGTACTATACCGCACAAAGCCGTTACAGAAGTGACGATGCTAAGACTGGTAAGATTATCGCTTTGATAGGTTCTACTACTGGTTCGGCATACTATCCAACTTCTGTAACTGTAGACGACGACTACAGCTACCCTATAGAAAGCTTAGTATTGCCTATACCAAACTTCGAGGGCTGTGACCCTTACATAGTACAACAAGGTGCTGGATTCGTCGTTACAAAGTCCGACGAAACTACAGAGTACGCTTGTTCTGTATTCTTAAAGTGGTACACCGAAACCGATAGAAATATCGAAAGTACGATATCTTCGGGATATCTACCCGTAAAGAAAGATGCACTAGACTTTGACAAGATTACCTCTATAAACGATTCTAGCACTAATAAGATAGACGGTGTAATGCTAGATAGCATTGAAGTAGCATTAGATGAAATTAACAACTATACCCTATATGCTAGTAAACCTTATGACAACTGTGCTGAAGTTAGAGATTACTTAGAAGAAGCTATACACAACAATGCTATAACCGCTTATGACGAGGCATGGAACAGAATAAACAATGGCGAAGACCATGACACAGTTTTGGAAGAATACACTAACGATACCGCTTTCCAAAATTGGCTTATGCAGTTCGAGGATAACTTGAAAGAAATCGCTTACAAAGAATAGTTACATTTTATTATTGCACATACTATTTAAGTAACGCTACACTTTATGGAATGTCCATTTGGGCATTCCGCCTATTTAAATAGTTTTACAAAAAGACAATTATAACACCTTTAATAAAATAATATCTAACATTAATTCATAGTTTTTTGAATTTTTGCTAATATTAAGACACTGCTCTAATATACCGATTTTAGTACAATATGTTAAACAGTGCCAGTAAAGGGGCTTAGTTGAAATAACCATATACTAGATGGTGGTGTGTATATTTTATGAAAGACTCAAATAAAAACAAGAAAAAAAAGGGAATATTTTTTACCATATTTATTCCCATGCTTATACTAGTTGTTTTTCAATTGAGTATGTTTTTGTTGGTTTCTCTTGTAAGTGGTGAGTTTACATATGTAAAAGATTATTCGCATGACGTATTGATAGAAAAGACGGAAAACCGAAAAAATTACATACAAAATGAGTTGCAACAAAAAATGTCACTTGTGTTGGAAACCGCTGACGATGTAAACACTATAGTGGAAAATATTCTACAGCAGGAAAACGCTACAACCGATGACATAACCACAGATAAAGAACTTAATAAAAAAATACTTGAAAACAGCACAGAAAGTATCATATCACTGCTTAGGCGTGATATGGTAAACGATGTTTTTATAATATTAGACAGCGGTACACTGTACTATGACGATGATAACGTGGTAGCTAAGTCTGGAATGCTTATCCGTGATTTAGACCCACTAAACAACTCTATGTCCGACAATGACGACTTGCTTATGGAAATGGGTAGCTCTACAATCGCTCAAGAGTTCAACATCACTTTGGATTCTGAGTGGTCATCTAAACTTAGAATGGAAGGCAGTGACGACTACAGTTTCTATTTTAAAACCATTCAAACAGCTAAAGAAGACCCCACAGAAGAACTCTCCAACTTAGGCTACTGGAGTACATTCTCTAAGATTTCACGTTCTGCTAAAACTAGCATGAAATACACTGTACCCCTTATAGACTCTAATGGAAACGTTTATGGAGTTTTAGGTATTGGTATCATGGAAAAGATGATACTGAAAAACTTACCCTCTAACGATTTCTTAGAAGAAAACGCTTGTTATATATTAGGCTATGATTCTAACCAATCGGGAAGTTATACCTCTTTGCTACATTCAGGCTCGATATACAACCGTGTAATAACTGACGACGAAAAGATAGATTACTCAAATATAGAAGACAGCAGAAATATCTTCAGTATGGATGGCGATATAAAGTCTATTGGAAACATTCAGGAGATTGTGCTGTATAATAGCAGTTCTAAGTATTATAATCAAAAGTGGGCATTAATTAGCGTGGCTGATGAGAACAGCGTACTAAAGCTATATAATACTACCCTAAACACTTCGTTCATATCCGCAATGATTTCTTTGGTGTTGGGCATAGCAATGTTAGCTATCATCAGTAAGAAGATTGCTTCCCCTATAGTGCATATCATAGAAAAGCTAAATACCAAAAAAGATTACAACGAAATAGTTAGATTCGATAGTTCTAACATATCCGAAATAGACCAACTAACCGACGCTATAACGGCTCTACAAGTGAACGTTAAAGAGTCATCCTCTAGGGTTTCTAAAATAATTTCTATGACGGATGTTGGTATGGGTATATTTACTATCAACTGCAAAGAAAACATGGTATTCATGAGCGAAAGTTTGATAACTTTGCTAAGGTTAAAGAACGTTCCCCCAGAGGATTCTTATATTGCGTTTCCACAGTTTATAGGCTATATAGAAAACAGTTTCCCTGATAAAGACTTAGTAAACGCTATAAACTCCATTAGGGACAACAGCCAACTCCATGACACCAACTTAACCGACAACATAACTTTTACCATGGGCGACCATGTAGCAAAGAAGTACCTTAAGTTGAGCGTTATGAAAGATAACTATAACGTCATAGGTGTGATACAAGATATTACCAACGTTGTTTTGGAAAAACAAAAGATTGAGTACGAACGTGACTACGATTTAACTACAGGCTTACTCAATAGACGTGCTTACTACAAACTAGTTGAAAGACTATTCTCTACACCGGAAAAGTTAAAAGTTTCTGCATTCGTCATGTGGGACTTAGACAACCTAAAGTATGTCAATGATACCTACGGTCACGACTTTGGCGACGATTACATAAAGACCGCTGCAAACGTTTTTAAACAGTTTAAAAAATACAACGGCATAGTAGCTAGAATGTCCGGTGATGAGTTTAACGTATTCCTTAGCGGATATGATTCCAAAGAGGAAATCTTGAAAGTGGTTAAGTCTGTTAGAGATTCTTTGCTTAATAGCTACTGTTTGCTATCCGATGGCTCTCACTTTAAGATTAGGGCTAGTGGTGGTATAGCCTACTACCCCGACGACTCTCAATCCTATGATATGCTAATAAAATACGCAGACTTTGCTATGTACACGATAAAGCATTCCACTAAGGGTGCATTAGCTGAGTTTGATATGTCTACATACAACAAGGACTCTATACTCATTACGGGTATAGAAGAAATGAACCGTATCATAGACGAGCATAGCATTAAGTATGCTTTTCAAACTATAGTTTCCGCTAAGACTGGTGAACTATACGGCTATGAGGCTTTAATGCGTCCGCAATCTACAGTGTTTAAGTCCCCACTGGATTTGACTAGGATTGCTAAGGCTTGTTCTAAACTTTACACCATAGAACGCTTAACGTGGACTAAGTCTATGGAAACTTTTCACCAACAGCTTAACGAGGGAAAAGCCCCTAAAGATACTAAGTTGTTTTTTAACTCTATATCCAATTGCCTTATCACTGATGACGATATTAAAGAGATTGAAGAACTCCACAAGGATATCCTACCTAACTTAGTAATGGAAATCTTAGAGGGCGAACAGTCCAATATGGACTTTATGAACATAAAGATTAACTTGCTTAAAAAGTGGAAAGGTCAAGTGGCTTTGGATGACTTCGGTAGCGGTTACAACAACGAATACGCTCTTATTACCTTTAACCCGAACGTTATAAAGATAGACCGTGCCATTATTAGTGGGTGCGATAACGATGTTGGTAGACAGAATATCATATCTAATTTGGTGAAAATTTCTAAAGTGAAAAATATTCTTGTACTGGCAGAGGGTGTCGAAACTTACGACGAACTTAAAACCGTTGTGGAGTTCGGTGTGGATTTGATTCAAGGGTACTACGTCAGCAGACCTATATTTGAATTGCAACCCGTACCCGAAAGCGTAAAACAAGACATTAAACGCCTAAATGCTCACCCTAACAACATAACCTACTCAATATAGCACAACAAAAAGGAACGGCTTAAACCGTTCCTTTTTTTAGAACATATACACTAGCAAGTCCCAAAACATATGCAAAAATACTGGCACTAGAATATTCTTACTCTTGAGGAATGTGTAACTGAATATGCAACTTAGTAGCATTATCTGTAAAAAGCCTAGGTTTGCAAAGTTTGTAAGCAATACGCCGTCCATGTACCAGCGTGGAAAGTGTATAGCTAAGAACATCACGGCATTTAGTAGCACTGCTAGTTGCGTTTCGTCCTCGGACTTCCCTTTGACACTTGCGTTAAGTAGCCACCCCCTAAATACCATTTCCTCGGTGATGCCTACAAACAAAACCACTATGCAATCACTGGGATGGAAACTACTAGATACCTTTATGCTACCAGTTTGGAAATATGCAGTTCCCAGTATATATATACCAAAAACCACGAATATTGGTAGATTCTTCAGCCAATTGACCTTATTTTGGAACATACTTTTTAGGGGTATTTGCACATTTTCTTGATACTTTTCAACCAAAATTGCAGATGGTAGTGTCCACACTAGATTTTTAAGCACCCCACTTTTAACCAACGTACCTATGTACTTATTTGGTAAATTATCTAGGTGGGGAATGATGACAATCGTGGCAAATGCCCATGCTATGTAGAATACCACATAGTACACCCACCACACTTTCTTAAAACTGTTATTTTTCATAAGAAAACTTTTCCTTTCTGTGGAGGTTTTCTCCACGATAGATATATTAGCATATTTGCTCAATTTTTGCAAGATGCACTACTTTTTGGAAAAATATTGTACTTTTTGTTGTAAATTTTCACTATTTTATCACAAAGATATAACTTTTTTTCGTCATATTAAACGAATATAAACTATCCCTATTGACTTTTAACATTAACTGTGATATATTTGTATTACGTTATAACAATACTTGTTAAGGGTTGCGTTATAATGAGCATACATAAACTTTTTTGTAAATTTGGGCTTTAGCCTGAACTTACGCATATTTTTAGGAGGAATTAAGATGAAAGATAGACGTTTTAAAGCAACGTTAGCTGCTATTATGGCGTTTGCTGTGGTTTCCACCGCTACTATACCATATATAGCTAATGACGTTACTGTTTCGGCGATAACAACGAGTGATGCACAAGATGCTTCAAAGTATACAGACCCAGTAACCTTAAGTACGTTGATTTACAATCTAAAGTCTGACGACTCAGATGGTTATGGTAATATAATAATACAGTTAAGCGAAGATTATAGTTCTACTTCAAAGCTTACGTTTTTAGTACCTAAGGACGTTAATTTATATATAGTAGCTGCTAATGAAAGTCAGCTAAACCTATTTGAAGAATATACAAGCGAAAAGGAAATAACACCTAGCTATAACGCTATTGGCCTTAAGGATACGACTAGTGTCAAGGCACAAGCCGCTGCAGATGGCCACGGTTCTTTAGCTGTTTATGGTACTGTTGAAGCAGCTGTGAATTTTATAAATGATTCTTCTTATTCTGTTGATAAATCTGATGCATCAGCAGACCTAGTAAAGGCTATAAAGAATGGTAAAACTAATATATCTATTACAACTAGTGACTTAGATCTTTCAACACTAAGCGATGAAAATAAAGACGTAACTACCTTATTAACAAAGGATCAAGTTACTATTACTCTTGATACTAAAACTTTAACTACTATAGCTGGTCTTCCAGTTGTTGGTGGTACAGGCGTTAAAAGTAATAAGGCTTTTTCAACTAGTAACAATGTGACTACTATTACTATACCTGCCAAAACAAATGTAGAAGAATTTCTTGACAACGCTATAGCTGGTAGTAATATGAAAGACGGCGAAACAGAGAAAGGTTCTTATGATGTAGCACTTGCAAGTGATGGAGTTGAGCTTGATACTACACTTGTTGATTCTTCTAAATATGCTTACCTT
>CAYXNU010000058.1:0-9364 GCA_964466485.1 uncultured Ruminococcus sp. | reverse complement strand
AACAACGCTGACGACGGCGAAGAACGTTTCGGTATTAATGGTTGGTTCGGTCAAGCTGTAATACAGTCTACTGGTAAGACTATCGTAGATTACGATGGTACTACATTTACTAACAATATCACAGACCCACAGATTGAAAAGGCTGAACTATTACTACAACAAATCTCTCAAGAAAATCTATACGACCCTACATGGAAGTCCTACTTCCCAGAAGATGGCTTAACTCTATTCTATGCTATGGGTGGTACATGGTCACTAGGTGACTCCAACGGTAAAAATCAAGATGGCGACATTATGATAGTTCCATTCCCTAAAGACCCAGATGCAGACAGCTACTATGCTTGTGCTAACTTCGGTGCTAAGATGTTAGTTAAAAACTCTCAAATGGGTGACGCTGTAGCTACATACATCAAGTGTGAAAGAATAGCTGTAGTAGAAGAAGAATATCAAGAGGCTGCTAAACAAAAGGCTCTAATACAGACTCAAGACTCTAGCGGTAATGTAGTTAAGTACATCACAGAAGAACAATACGACGCTTTCCAAAGCTATGTTAATAACGATATAGTTCCAGTATTTGACTACGGTTACGGTATGGGTTCTAGAATGTACGGCGACGGCGACTACACTTACGAAACCCGTGGTGTTATGAATAACCTATCCGAGGCACTACTAAACGGTGAGGTTAATACATGGGCTGAACTCCGTGAGGCATGGTCATCCGTAATAGATACAGAGATTGCAACTTACAATCAATAATAGCAAGTTTACTAAAGGGGCGAACACAAGCCCCTTTTTTTGTTATTAAATATTAGTTGACATATCTTGTTTTTTGGTATATAATTTAATAGCAGTACGCAAGTATTGTATTATACGTTTTGCCCTATGTGTGGTCATCTTTTGAGGGGAATTTGGCTATTGCATAGGGCATTGTTTATTTTATAATGATATATATATAATGTGAGTTCGATAATAAAATTTTGCAAAGCATGGCATTATATCGAATTAGCGTATATATAATGTAAAATATATAAAAAAAATCGGAACGCCATGGTTGACGTTCCGAACGTTATATTCTAGATTAATTAGCCTAGTACTACTGTGATAGTGTTAGTATCTTGTAGCTTAGTAGCACAGATAAAGTTGCCCTCTAGTTTTTCACCGTTTAGAGTAACTTCCTTAACACCGCTTTCAACGTGGTTAGGGTTTTGAACGTCTATGCTTAGGTGTTTGCCACGGAAATCTTTTTCAATGGTAAAGCCATCCCATTCGCTAGGTATAGCAGGGGATATTACTAAGCCGTCAGCGTTTGGACGCATACCACAGATACCCTCAACACAGCCTACCATAACAGTAGATGCAGTACCAGTTAGCCAGTGTACATGAGAACGTCCCTCAAAGTCGGAGCGAGTGGACTCTGTAAACTGTCCGTGAACGTATGGCTCGATAACTCTAACTTCTGCCTTGTCGTTCATACTAGCAGGGGAACTCTCTTTAAAGTACTCAAATGCTCTGTTACCGTGTCCTAGGATACTTTCAGCTAGGATAGCCCAACCTTGAGATTGTGAGAATATACCACCGTTCTCTTTGGTGTCAGGGGTAAATATATGCATTAAAGCACCGTCGAAGTAGTGGTCTACATAAGGAGGTTCTAGAAGTTTTACACCGTATGGAGTGTTTAGTATTTCGTGTACACTTTCCATAGACTTTTCTGCTTGTTCCTTAGTAGCGAAACCAGATATAACACCCCAACTCTGTGGATTTAGCCACATATTAGCCTCAGGGTCTTTCTTAGCACCTACTACTACGCCATCCTCACGGATACCTCTAATCCATCTGTCATCGTCCCAACATTCGGATAGAGCCTTGCCTAGTTTAGCTTGTACATCGTCGATATATGCAACGTATTCAGTATCGTTCTTATCTTGAGCGTAACCCTTGATAACTGACATAGCATAGTATAGTTGGAATGCTACGAAAGTACTTTCGCCCTTTTTACCTAGACGTAAGCAGTCGTTCCAGTCAGCGTGTAGACCTGCAGGCATATTGTGGTCGCCTAGACGTTCCATAGAGAATTTAATAGCCCTCTTTAGGTGGTTGTAAACGGTATCTTCGCCACCGTTAGCGTATACTATAACCTCATCTAAGAAAGCCTTGTTACCGCTTTCGCCTATGTACTTAACTATAGTAGGGAATAGCCATAGAGCATCGTCTGCACGGTAGGATGGGTGTCCAGTTTCACGAACATAGTCTGCATCGTCTGGGGTGTTTTCGTGACCCGCATTGTGGTTGAACTTAACTAGTGGTAGACCGCCACCGTTATCCACTTGAGCGGATAGCATAAAGCGAATCTTTTCTAGAGCCATTTCGGGGTCTAGGTGGATAACACCTTGTATATCTTGAACGGTATCACGATAGCCATAACCGTTTCTTAAACCACAATAGATAAATGATGCTGCTCTAGACCAAATGAAAGTCATAAAGCATTGGTAAGCGTTCCAAACGTTAATCATGTTGTTGAACTCATCGCTAGGGGTTTTAATTTGGAAGTGGTTTAGTTTTTCGTGCCAGTAGTTTTTAAGTTGAGCTACTTCCTTGTCTACTTGATTTTCAGCCTTGTAAGTAGCCATAATTTCTTCAGCTTCAGCGTTGTTCTTTTGACCTAGTATGTAGATAAACTCTTTAGTTTCGTTAGGTTGTAGAACCACATCGGATTGTAAAGCACCACAAGCATTAGAGTTGTAGTTAGTAACGTTGTCGCACTTGCCACGTTCTACAGCTATAGGGTTTGAGTAAGTTCTGTAAGAGCCTATAAAGCTATCTAGATTGCCGTTGTATGCGGAAACTTCTGCACCTACTAAACCGAAGAATCTTTCCTTGTGGTTAGAGCCAGTAGCGTCCTTACCGCTGTTTTCATTGATGTGTTGAACTATCTTGTTGCCCTCGAAAGTAGTTCTAGTAATGAATAGAGTGTACTGTAGGTTTACTTGGTCTTGTTCGTAGTTGTTGTCGTTAGTGAACTCTATAAAGCCGTATACAGATAGGTTTCTAGGCTTATCGGATAGGTTAGTAACCTTACAACGCCAAACCTCATAAGTTTTGCCATCGGGAACGTAGTAGGTAGTTTCGCTCTTAATGTTTGCATATTCAGAAGTCATGATAGTGTAAGCAGTACCATGACGACATTCGCTCTTGTACTTATCTAGAGGTTTGCCCACTGGTTGCCATGATGCAGACCAATAGTCGTTTTGCTCGTTATCTCTAATGTAGATGTATCTGCCAGGTAGAGCCATGTTAGAGTTGAATCTATAACGTGAAATTCTACCATTAGCACCAGACTTTACAAAGCTGTATCCACCGGCATTGTTGGATACTATAGCACCGTATTCAGGTGAACCTAAATAGTTTACCCATGGTGCAGGGGTGTCTGGGCGAGTGATAACATATTCTTTGTTTTCAAGATTAAAATAACCGTATTGCATTTTAAAAAGTACTCCTATATAATATTTTTGTAAACGAATACATTCTAATTAAAAAGAATGTGTATACTATCTAACATGATACCATATAATGTTGCTACTTGTCAACAGATTATCGAAAAAAATATAGATTTTTTTATACAAAATATTAAGGGCAAAGTTTTCCTGTTTTGGTGCGTTTGGAAGTTATCAACAAGTTTTCAACAGGTTTTCAACACTGTTAAAAAAAGTTTTTCCGTGTGGTATAGCCCTATTCTGTGTGGTTTGGTAAGGTAGCAAAAATGCTATGCTATAAGTTTTCAACAATTAAATGTTGAAAACTTTGTGGAAAACTTTAATATCCTATTAGAATATTTTTCTAGTTACATGGCATACTATAGTTATATAGTAAAATAACATGAGTTCTACAATATAATTTTGCTTTGCAAAATTGCGGAACGCCATGCGATAGCATGGGATTATATCGAATGGGCGTTAAAAAAAATATAGGAGGTTTTCTAAAATGATTAAGGGTGTAAACAAAAAGATTATAGAAGTTAATAACCCCGATAGCCAGTACTTTGATAAGGTTGTTCTGTATATAAAGCCTAGTGTAGAAGTCCACTCTACAGAAGTAGACAGATACTTAAAATCTCTAATTAAACACAAAAGCACTCCCCAAAAGAAACGTACATCTCATGTGGATATTAACAACACTGTGGGTTTTATAGTGGTATTTGCGATAGTGCTATTTGTAATCATCACGTTAATGCTAGTGTAAAAGTATTCCAAAAGATTAAAAAAATTTTTTAATAATATCCATAAAACCACTTGAAATTTATAATACTTTGTGATATAATATACTTGTAATTTAGTTATAGTTTCAGCAAAGACAGGGTTAAACCTGTCTTTCGTTTGTATACGGAGGATTTTTCATGAAGATAAAAAAGTATGGCAATACCGAAAAGATTGTCTACGATTTGGCTGTTCCTTTGGCTGATGAGCTAGGCTTAGAAATTTGGGACGTTTGCTTTGAAAAAGAGGGTGCTGAATGGTATCTAAGAGTGTTTATAGATAGCCCTAACGGCATTAGCATTGATGATTGCGAAAACCTTAGCAGACCTTTAAACGACAAAATCGATGAGGCAGACCCTATTAAACAACGCTACTTCTTCGAGGTTGGCTCTGCGGGTTTGGGTAGAAGTTTGACTAAAGAACACCATTTTGCTCAATCCATTGGTAAGCTAGTAGATGTTACTTTTATTAGACCACACGCAACGCTAGGTAAAAGCGTCGTTGGAGAACTAGTCGGCTTTACCAAAGATACCGTAACTATCAATGTGGATGGTGTAGAAAATGTCTTACAGATTACTGACATTTCTAGTGTGAAAATTTTTGAAGAATTTGATTTTTAAAAAATAACTATTATATATGAAAGGAGTATTCACCTACTTATTGGTGATATTATTAAAAAAATGAATAATCTATATCAGGGGATAAAAGCACTCCCTATTAAAATCTCAGATGAATTGATATCTAAAAACATAGTTAAGGCTATTAAAGATTATTACGAAAGTACCGCAGAAAATGCCAACATATATGCTAAACACAAGGCAGAATATGATGAGTATCTTGACAAACACACTATCGTTGAAGTGGATAGAGAAGTCGGTATAGTTACAGCCTATGTAGAAAAAGAAGTCCTAGACCTAGACGGTGACGAACCATGGGACTTTACTGTAATAGATATTAATCAAGCTAGAAGATTCGATACCAGTATAGAATGTGGCACAGAAGATGAGCCTAACTATTGCCCAGTAGAGTTTGATTTATCTTTAGTGGAAGAACAAGCTATTGCTATTATGCAACACTCTTGCAGTAATATGGTTAATTACAGCATTAACAATATTAAAAATTCTCGCCAAAATAGTGGTGTGAGATTTACTACTTATAGTATCGACCAAGACCCATCTGTTAAGACAGATAACAAGGTGCTTAGAGAACTATTCAACGCTATAGAAGTACTTAAGGCTGAAGTAAACATTTCCGATGATGTGGTAATAGAAAAGCTTAAAGAGGCTATCTTTAAGACTGTTAAAAAGTACTATGAACACGACGTCAACAACAGAACTGTATACTTTAAAAACAAGGACAGCTATGACGAATACATGAAAAACCATGTTAAGATTAACATCAATGTGAAAGACCAAACTTTTGACGTTTTCCTAGAAAAAGAAGTAGTAGACCTAAACGGTGCTACTCCATGGGGTGATTTCACTGTTATAGACGTTAATGAGGCTAACAGAATTAACCGTGCTAGGTGCGGTATGGGTGCTAGAACTATCGTGTGCGGAAACGACGAAAACCCTGTGTTCTTCCCTGTAAAGCTAAACGTATCTAAGCTAGGTAGAACCGCTGTAAATCAAGCTAAGCAGTCTTTAAGGGGTGAGATTAAGAACATCCTAAAAGAAAGAATCATTGAAAAGTTTGAACACCTAGAACATTCATGTATTACCACTACCGTTTTAAGGATTGAACAATCCCAAAGAAGAAACGACAGAAACGGCGATGATTACAACGTTGTACTATCTTACAACGATAGCGAACTTACTCTATACAAGAACGAACAAATCCCAGGGGAAGTATTTGCTCCAGGGGATACCGTTAAGGTTTACGTTCTAGAGATAGTTAACAAGGAAAAGTCTAACCCTTATGTAAAGATTACTCGTACTCACTGGGATTTCATTAGAAAACTCTTTGAGGAAAACGTTCCTGAAATCGGTGCGGGAATCATTGAGATTAAGGAAATCGCTCGTGAGGCTGGTTCTCGTACTAAGGTAGCAGTAGTATCTAATAACAGTAATATCGACGCTGTAGGTGCTTGTATCGGTAAGGACAACAGCAGAATTAGTTCCATCTGTAAAGAACTAGGCTACAGAGAAAATATCGATATAGTAAACTATAGCCCTGATATTGCTACTTTCGTTGCAAACGCCCTAGCACCTGCAAAGATTACTGGTGTACAACTAACTACAGAAAACGTCATAGACAAAAAGACTGGCAAGTCTAAAGAGCAGACTATCTGTAGAGTAACCGTACCAGAAGAACAGATATCTTTAGCTATAGGCAACAAGGGTCAAAATGCACGTTTGGCTGCTAACTTGACTAAGTGCAAAATAGATATCAAACCAGCTAAAAAGAACGTAAACGCTGAAACTCCTAAAAAGGGAGAGTAGTAGACTATGACTAAACAGAAAAAAGTTCCTATTAGGATGTGTTGCGGTTGTGGGGAAAACTTCCCTAAGCGTGACATGGTTAGAATAGTTAAGTCACCTGAGGGTGAAATTTCATTAGACGTTACTGGCAAAAAGTCTGGCAGAGGTGCATATATTTGTCCAAAGGTTGAATGCCTTAAAAAGGTTCAAAAGAACAAACGTTTGGAAAAGGCTTTTGCTAGTAAGGTTTCACAAGAAGTATATGAGGTGTTAAAAGATGAACTCACAAAAGGTAATTAATCTACTTACCATATGCCGTAAGGCTGGTAAGCTAGTCACGGGCTTTGACGTTTCTTTAGAAGCCGTTATAGATGGCAAGTCTAAGTGCTTGTTGATAGCCTCTAATACTTCGCCTAAAACTATAAAAGAGATAAACTATCGCATAAGTAGTGAGGGTCTTGAGGGTATGGTAGAAGTTTTAACTATGCCATTGACTATTCAAGATGTTGCTATGTGCATAAACGTAAATGCAGGAGTAATAGCTATTTGCGATAGCGGATTTAGTAAAGCTTTTAAAAAGCTTTTAGTATAACTATAACACATATTTGGAACGCTACCTTTAGCGTTCCACAAAATAGAACATAGTGTTAATTTAAATTAAAACAGGAGGGTTTTTATTCATGCAAAAAAAAGTAAAAGTTTCAGACCTTGCTAAAGATTTAAACGTGGGTAATAATAAGATTATCGACATAATAGCTAAGTATGGCAACAATACTCCAAGGAAGAAACCATCTTCATTAGTATCCGAAGAAGAAATAAATATCGTACTTGAACATTTTTCACAGAATAATCAAGTAACTTCTTTTGATAAGTACTTAGCATCAAAGAATGGTAGACAAGAGAATGGAAAGATTTCTAATTCCAATAAGGGCGACAACGCCCCACAAAATGGCGGTGCTAATAAGAAACCTTTCGATTCTAACAAGAAGAAAAATAATAACAACAACAATAACAACACTAGCGGAAACGCTAACGGCAACGGCAACAATAACGCCCAAAAGCAATCTACACAGCAGAACTTTAAAAAGTTTCAAGAGGGACGTAACAACAATAGCAACAACAAGAACAACAACAATGCTAACAATAATAGTAACAACAACACCCCTAGAAACAACTTTAAAAATAAGAATACTAATAATAATACTACTAATACCAACACCAACAATGGCAACAATAATAACAATAACAACAACCACAGCACTAAGCAACACGTTAGGGGCGAAAAGACTAAACTAAACGTTGGTATGTCCTCTAACTCATCTTCTGAGAACAAACCTAATACTAGAACTGTAGATACTCGTAGCAGTACTAGTTACATCGATTTGGATAAGTACAACGAACGCTATGAGCAGATTGCTCCTGCTAACCGTCAAAAGGATAACTACACTAAAAAACAGAAGATTACTCAAAAGTCTGCACAAAAGGGCAAACAAAAGTATTCTTCTAAAAAGGAAACAGAAACCGAAAAGCTACGTCGTTTGGAACTCGAAAGAGCTAGAAAACAACAGCTTAAAGTTTTAATCCCAGATGAGATAGTAGTTAGCGAGTTGGCTAGTCGTTTAAAGGTTACTGTATCCGACGTTATTAAAAAGCTTATGGGCTTAGGTGTTATGGCTAGTATCAATGAAACTATCGATTTCGATACAGCATCCCTAGTAGCTGAAGAATTTAACGCTAAGGTTGAAAAAGAAGTAATCGTAACTATAGAAGAAAGACTTATAGACGACAGCGACGACGACGACCAAAACGTTGAAGAACGTTGTCCAGTAGTAGTAGTTATGGGTCACGTTGACCATGGTAAAACTTCTATACTAGATAAGATTAGACACGCTAACGTTACAGCGTCCGAGGCTGGTGGTATTACTCAACATATAGGTGCATATCAAGTTAAGTATCAAGGCAAAGAGATTACTTTCCTAGATACCCCTGGACACGAGGCTTTCACATCTATGAGGGCTAGAGGTGCTAACATCACAGATATTGCTATACTAGTAGTTGCCAGTGATGACGGTATCATGCCACAGACTGTAGAGTCCATAAACCACGCTAAGGCTGCAGGTGTTACTCTAATAGTAGCTATGAACAAGATTGACAAAGAGGGTGCTAACCCCGAAAGAGTTAAACAAGAACTTACCGAACACGGTATCGTTTGTGAAGATTGGGGCGGAGATACTATCTGTGTACCAGTATCCGCTAAGACTGGTGAGGGTATCGACGAACTACTAGAAAATATCCTACTAGTAGCAGAAGTTAAAGAACTTAAGGCTAACCCTAACAGACTCGCTAAGGGTACAGTTATCGAAGCTAAACTAGATAAGGGTAGAGGTCCAGTAGCTACCGTACTAGTACAGAATGGTACTCTAAAGCAAGGTGATATTATCATTGCGGGTACTTCTGTAGGTAGAGTTAGAGTTATGACTAACGATAGAGGTCAAGTAGTTAAGTCTGCAGGTCCATCCGTTCCAGTAGAGATTACTGGTTTGGCAGAAGTTCCATCCGCTGGTGATACTTTCAACGCTGTAGAAGATGAAAAACTCGCTAGAGAACTAGTTGAACAACGTAAACACGAGGCTAAGCAAGAACAGTTCAAGTCTTACCAAAAGGTTACACTAGATAACCTATTTAGCCAAATAG
>CAYXNU010000057.1:4858-9474 GCA_964466485.1 uncultured Ruminococcus sp. | reverse complement strand
GACGGCGAATGGATTAGAACATGGGCTGACACTTGCACTTCCGATGGTGCTAAGCTAGTATGCGATAGTGTAATATGTTGTGGTGAACCTACTGCCGATACAGATAACGAACTCTCCGAGTTGGCTAAAGCTTTAGTAGGCTAATCCATAGGCTGTAAAAATCCGAATCAATCAAATATTATTTTTTCCTACAAAATGGTTAATAACCATTCTATACAAATTCATACAATGTAAAAAAACCTCAAAGTACTCCCTTTGAGGTTTTTTGCTATTTAATATTTCGACAAATGCGGAACGGCGAATTGCCGTTCCATGCAGAGTTTAAAACTATTGCATTTGAGTTTTCTTAAAGTCTTTAGATATCATAATGAATAGTACTAAAGCTATTCCTAAAGATACTAAGTCAGCTATAGGCTGTGCAAAGATTATTCCGTTTAGTTTTAGTAACTTGCTACCTATCATTAGCACTGGTAAGAATACCAAACCTTGACGACTTACGGATAGTATCAAAGATTGTACTGCCTTGCCCATAGCTTGAAATGAAAATGAAAATACAAACATTATTCCTATAAACGCACCAGATAGCATTAAGGCTCTTAACATCTTTGCACCGTACTGTATAACTTCTTCGTCGTTTATGAATATGCTTATTATTTGGTCAGTAAAGGCTATGTATAATGCACTTAGTACCACACCTATTATAACGTTTACTACCATGGAGAAGTTCATAATCTTTTTCATACGCTTGTAATTTTCCGCACCGAAATTGTAACCTATAAGTGGCTGTATACCTGACGCTAAACCTAACTGTAATAGTACTACCAACATATTAGCTTTCATTGCTACACCCATACCCGCAATGGCATTGTCGCCATAGTCTTTTAGGTAGATGTTCAATAGTATGTTAGATGCACTCATTAATACGTTGTTTAGTGAGGCTGGAATACCTATAAAGAATACTCCACTAATGATTCCCTTTACAGCAAAATCTTTTATGGATATTGATAGTCTTGACTTGCCCTTTAGGAAATATATTAGGTAGAATATATCCGCACATACGTTACCTATAACGGTAGCTATTGCAGCACCTCTAACGCCCATGTTTAGTGTTAAAATCATTATTGGGTCTAGGATGATATTTACTACAGTACCTACCATCATGCCTATCATGGAAACTTTAGCGTTGCCCTCGCCCCTAACGATGTTACCAAAGGCAAATGACACCACTATAAATACCGTTCCATAGAATAGATACTGTAAGTACTCTCTAGCATAGTCTATAGTATTTTCCGATGAGCCTATCAATTTTAGAATAGGTTCCATAAAGGTTAAGAATACTATAGTCATTACTACACCCGCAATAATACATCCATAGAAACAGAAACTTGAAATCTTTTTAACCTTTTCGTTATTGCCTTGTCCAAAACTTCTAGATATGTACGAACTTCCACCGATACCGAAAACGTTTCCTAATGCCATAATAATGGTAAATATCGGGGTAGCTATAGATACCGCAGAAACTTGGTTAGGGTCGTTGGTTTGCCCTACGAAGAAAGTATCCGCCATGTTGTAAAAGATGTTTACTAACATTCCCAACATGGTAGGAGTAGCCATAGTAAACACCGCTTTCGGTATGGGATACTTTTCAAAAACATCATTGTTGTTCATTAATAAATCCTCCCTAGATTCTTGTAAATTATATTTTTTTGCACACAATATATTATACATTTTTAGTGGTATTAAAGTCAACGTTAAAAATAATGATTTACATATAGAAAACTAATGTTTTTTTGTTGAATAAGGCATATTAATGTTAATACAAGTTTTATAAAATCGGAACGCCGTGGGTGGCGTTCCGCACCACATTACCTAAGTACTTTAGAGTATTCTGTTTTTATAGTTTCGCACATAGAATTTAGTTCGCAGTACACCAAATGAGAGTTTTGTTCACAGAGTATGTTGCATATAGCACAACATTCTTCTGTAGCGTCTATGTTTACTATTATAATTTTTCCACAGTATGTTGCGGATAGCTGTTTAAGTAGGTTGTCGGGGTTGGTGGTTTTGCTATCTATAAAGAATAGTGTTATAGCGTGTTTTTCTGCTTCTGCCTCTACATATGAAGCTTTTATGACGAATATGCATATACATACCACTATAGCGGAAAATATTAGTATAGTTATCATTTCCATAAAAGAGTCCCCCTTAAAAAAAGTATATACCATAATATGTAGTACACACATTTTTTGTGATAATGCACAAATATGTGGTTCATAAATGTATGTGTGTATAAAATCAAGAAATATTTTTGTGCAAGATAGTCAATTGACATAACTTATAAATAGTGCTATAATCTATGTTATAATCCGCTTGTAAATAAGACATTCTTAGTAGGAGGTGTGCAAAATAGAACCTAAAGACTACATTGTAAAACGTTTGGATGGCGATTATGCTATACTAGTTCGCACAGATATTTCTAGTAACGATGAGATATTAGTAGCTAGAGCTTTACTACCCTCCGAAATTGACGAGGGTACTAAACTTCATTGGGAAAACTTAGAGTATACCATTGTATAGCAAAGTTGCGAATATTAATATTTTATGGTTGTAATTTTCTTTGGTAAGTGTTATAATAATTACCTAGACTATTAACGTTTAAGTTTTAAGAAAGAGCGTGGTAAACTTACTATGAAAAAATGGGTAGCTAAATCTTATGATAAGAGTACTATCGATACTCTAGTTAAAGAAACTTCTATGACTCCTTTGTGTGCAGAAGTTTTGGTTTCAAGAGGAATGACTTCCACTGAACAAGCGGTTGAGTTCATTCAGCCTGTGGATATAGAAAATCCGTTAGTTATGGCTGATATGGAAAAGGCAGTCAACCTAATAAATGAAAGTGTCGATAATGGCTTAAAAGTGTGCATATTTGGTGACTATGATTGTGACGGTATTACATCAACTGCTATGTTAAAGACCTATCTTGAATGTATCGGTGCAGACGTATTTACTTACATTCCAGAACGTGAAGAAGGCTATGGCATGAACAACCATGCAATAGATGTTATTCACGAACAAGGTGCAAACTTAATCATCACTGTGGATAACGGTATATCAGCACATTTAGAGGCAGAACACATCTATGAACTAGGCATGAAGTTAATCATCACAGACCACCACCAACCTAGTGAAACACTCCCAAAAGCAGACGCTATTGTAAATCCTCATAGGCAAGATTGCCCATCTAAGTTTAAAAATTTATGTGGTGCAGGGGTAGTCTTTAAACTAATTATGGCTATGGAAAACAATAGCTATGAGGCTATTATAGAACAGTTCGGGGATTTGGTAACTATAGCTACTATAGGCGACGTTGTAGAACTTTCGGGAGAGAATAGAAAACTAGTCTATGATGGTTTGGAGTATGTTAAACACACCGACAGAATAGGCTTGTTGGCACTCTGTGAAGTTGCTAACTTGAATTTAGAGTCCTTAAACTCTACTAGAATAGCTTTCGGAATAGTCCCTAGAATTAACGCTTCTGGTAGGTTTGGTTCGCCTAAGTTAGCCCTAGAGTTACTAACTTCTGAAGATGAAGAAACTGCTTACGATTTGGCTAAACAACTATGCGATTTAAACGTGCAACGTAAAGAAACAGAAAACGAAATTATGGAGGTTATAGAACTCCAAATATCGGAAAACCCTAAAATACTAAACGACAGGGTTTTGGTGTTTGTTGGTGAAAACTTACACCACGGAGTAATAGGTATAGTTGCCTCTAGAATTTGTGAAAAGTATGATAAACCTTGCTTTATCATCACTAATGAGGGTGAAAACTTCTCTAGGGGTTCAGCCCGTGGAGTGGGTAACTTTTCTATATTTAAATGCTTAGAGTACTGTGCGAAAACCCTTGAAAGGTATGGCGGTCATAAGAGTGCTGGTGGTTTTTCGCTACTCACAGAAAATGTACAAGAGTTTAAAAACCTAATACTAAAGTACGCTCAAGATAGCTTTTCCATAATGCCTAGAACACCTTACTACATAGATAAAGTGTTGCTACCTAGTGATATTACCATAGACAACGTTAAAAGTTTACTATGGCTTGAACCTTTTGGAGAGGGCAATAAAGAGCCTACATTCTTAATTATGGGTGCTAAGATTTTAGAAATAGTTCCCATGGCTAAGAATACTTCTGTTAAGTTTAGGGTGCTATACTATGGAAAGTATCTCGATATAGTACAGTTTAGAAAGTCTACAGATGAGATATTTATTAGAGAGGGTTCTACTTGCGACTTTTTAGTAAGACTATCTTTAAATACTTTTAGTGGTAGAGAGAGCATTACTGTTATGGCTTTAGACTATCGCTTAAGTGGATTAGTTCCTAGTAAGTTCTTTTCTGCTTTGGACACCTACGAAAAGATTTTATTAGACATAGAATTGCCAAAGGAGTATTACAAGAGGGTTACTCCATCTTATGAGGAGTTGAAAGTAGTATACTCTTATATGGCAAGGCTTGACCCGATAGACGTTGAAAGTCTATTTTTAACGATACACAAAGATAACATTAACTATTGCAAGTTAAGGCTATCTATTGACATCTTTTGTGAACTTGGTCTAGCTAC
>CAYXNU010000057.1:0-4758 GCA_964466485.1 uncultured Ruminococcus sp. | reverse complement strand
ACTATTGCAAGTTAAGGCTATCTATTGACATCTTTTGTGAACTTGGTCTAGCTACTTTTGACGCTAACACTCAGTCAGTTAGAGTAATTAAGACTCAAAGTAAAGTGGATTTAGAAAGTTCTAGTATATTGAGGAGGTTGAAATTATTATGTTAACTGGCAAAATTCCCGTTATCAATAGTTGTACTATAGGCGATATTATTGATAAGATTTCTAAAATGCCTAATAACAATCAGTACGATACAAGCAAGATTATTAAAGCTTATAAAGTTGCTGAGGAGGCTCATAAGAACCAATTTAGAAAGTCTGGAGAGCCTTATATTATTCATCCTTTGTGTGTTAGCATGATATTGCTTGAACTTGGCATGGATGATGACACTATATGTGCGGGTTTGCTCCATGATGTGGTTGAAGATACAGACTTAACTTTAAATGACATTAGGAGAGATTTTGGACAGGGTATTGCCAACTTAGTAGATGGTGTTACTAAGATTGGTAAGATTCCTAGCATTACCAAAGAAGAACAAGTAGCTGAAAACATCCTAAAGATAGTAATTGCTGGTGTTGAAGATATTAGAGTTATTATCATAAAACTTGCTGATAGACTTCACAATATGAGAACTCTACAACACAGAGATGTCGATGGACAGATACGCACTTCTTGCGAAACTATGAACTTGTTCGTTCCTATAGCACATAGGCTGGGAATATACACTATCCAAAATGAGTTGGAAGAACTATCTTTTAAATATTTAGACCCCTTTGCTTATGAACAGATTGACGACTTAATGGAGTTAAATCGTGATGATAGAGAAAAGTTTATAGAAACTATTAAGGATAGAATTAGAAAAGAGTTTGATAAATATCCCGAATACGACTACCTAAAAAATGCTTACATCGATGGCAGAGTTAAAAGTATGTACGGTATGTACAAAAAGATGTTTTTGAAATCTTTAAGATTTAACCAAATCTATGATAAGTATGCCCTTAGAATTATAGTGGAAGATAAAAACCAGTGCTATATAGTTCTAGGTCTTATTCACGATTTATTTACACCAATACCAGGGCGTATGAAAGATTACATTGCCTGTCCAAAGGCTAACTTTTATCAGTCTTTGCATACTACTGTGGTCGGTGCAGAGGGTATACCTTTTGAAGTGCAAATACGCACATGGAGTATGCACAAACACGCTGAATACGGTATAGCCGCCCACTGGAAATACAAAGAGGGTACTACCGACAATGACCACAGATTTGACGAATATCTTAACTGGCTTAGAAACGTTGTGGAAGTGTTCCAAAGTTCAAACAACCCCGACTGTGTAGTCGATATGCTTAAGTCCGAACGCTCTAATGCTACTATAGTAGCGGTTACTCCTCAAGGCGATACTAAGTCTTTACCTTATAATAGCACTGTTATAGACTTTGCTTATAAAATCCATACTAACGTTGGAAACTCCGCTATAGGTGCTAAAGTTAATGGCTGTATGGTTCCTCTTAGCTACGTTTTAAACAACGGCGACATAGTAGAGATTATTAGGAGCAAAGACGCTAACAAAGGCCCTAATAGAGCATGGCTAGATATTGCCGTTACTAGCGAGGCTAAAAGCAAGATTAGAGCATGGTTTAAGAGGGAAGAACGTGATGAGAATATCGCAAGAGGTAAGGACACTCTAGAGCGTGAGTTTAAACACTTTAGAATGCAAGTCCCTCCAGATGAGTTAAGCGACTTCCTATCCGATAACTTTAAGCGTTACAGCTGTCAAAACCTTGACGACTTCTATGCTTCTATTGGCTATGGTGGTATAATCCTCTCTAAGATAATGCCTAGACTAAGGTCTAAGTATGAAAAGAAGTACACTCCCGAAGTTGTACAAGAAGTCCAACCTACTAAACCTAAAAGAGAAAAAAAGGTTATGGATAATAGGTCACATGGCATAGTATTTGAGAACGGTCTTGATGGTTGCGAAATTAAAATATCACAGTGCTGTAGCCCTATGCCTTATGACGAAATAGTGGGATTTATCACTAGAGGTAAGGGAGTATCTATCCATAAAAAGACTTGTCCTAACTATAAATCCGCTTTGAAAAAAGATTGCGAGTTAGAACGTTGGATTGAGGCTCATTGGTCTGAAAGCAAGTCTGATTATTTCCAAGCAAACTTTGAATTGATTGCAACGGATAGAATAGGTTTAGTATTCGACATTACTAGCATTATGACACAGTCACGCATTATGATAAAACATTCATCTTCGGGTATGCTAAAAAACGGCAACGCTATATTTAGAGCAAGTATCTTTATAGCTAGTCCCGAACAGCTTAACAACCTATTTGATAAGCTTAAAAAAGTAGAGGGTGTTATAAGCGTAAGCAGAGTATAACACTAGATGTTACTTAAATAATAGTTATCTCTTTCGGAACGTTTTCAAGGGCGTTCCGATTTTGAATAATAAAAAAATACATTAAAGGAGTGCTGTATATATGAAAGTTCAAACTTTTCCAGTAGGGGAGTTAAAGTCTAATTGCCATATTGTGATAAATGAGGAAGTCAATCAAGCTGTATTTATCGATTGCGGTGGAGAGCCTTTAAAGCTATTAAACTACCTAACTAAGAACAACCTTGAACTAAAAGCCATACTATTAACCCATGGTCACTATGACCACTTTGAGGGGGCATCTTATGTTCAAGAAAAGACTAACTGCAAAGTGTACATCAGTAAACAAGATAGCAATATGCTTACTAGCAATGTGGACTCACTAGCTAAGCTATTAGAGTATGAGTCTTTTAGCCCTGTAAAGGATTTTATAACCGTATCCAATGGCGACGTGATTAAAGAGGGCAACTTAGAGTTTAAAGTGCTATCCACAGCAGGACACACTTTAGGTAGCGTGTGCTATATCTGTAACGATTGCCTATTCACTGGGGATACACTCTTTAAGCGTTCCATGGGCAGAACAGACTTCCCTACAGGTAGTTATTTCGATATGAAAAACTCTTTACAGAAGTTGTATAACTTAGAGGGCAATTACAAGGTTTATACAGGTCACGATAGCAATACAGATTTGCAATCCGAAAGGGATTACAACCCTCGCATGAAAGACGCTGTAAACGACGATTTATATCTATACTAATGGAGGTCATATATTGGAAAAAACTTTAACCATTATTCTAGATGGCAACACTTTCAAGTACGAAGTTGAGGCTACTGTAAAGATATTCTATCCTGCTACACAGTTTAACATTGTGTATGATGTTCCACTAGATACTATAGTCGGGGACTATGTATACACCAAAATGGAAACTACTCAAGAGGGGAAAACACTGCTAACCGTTAAAGTTCAGTTGGGCGAAAACTCTCAACAGGATACCCTAACTTTTGACTATTTACAAGAAAGCTTTAAGAATGAGTTTGAATTTAATCTATGCAAGTTAGTGTATAGACTAATGCACAGCTTAACTGGGAAAAGTTCCGCATGGGGCTTACTAACAGGTATTAGACCAGTTAAGAAGTATATTAAACTAATCGAGCAAGGGTTATCCAAAGAAGATATAGTATCCCAAATGGAAGATACTTATCTCATTAGCAGAAAGAAGTCCGAGTTGGCATACAGTACCGCAATAGTTCAAATGCCTATACTAAAAACTATAGAGCCTAAAAAAGTTAGCATATATGTGTCTATTCCGTTTTGCAATACTAGATGTGCATACTGTTCGTTTGTGTCACATTCCATTGAGAGTGCTAAGAAACTCATCCCAGACTATATATACTACCTTTGCCGTGAGATTGAGTCTTTAGGGGAGTTGATAGAGAGGTATAATCTGGTAGTGGATACTGTGTACTTTGGCGGTGGTACACCTACATCCCTAGAGGATTTTCAGCTAAAAACCATTATGGAAAAGATTAAAAATAGCATAGACCTATCGCAAGTGCGTGAGTACTGTGTGGAAGCTGGTCGCCCCGATACCATTACAAAGTCTAAGTTGGAAGTTATTAAACAGTTCGGTGCGGATAGAATTTCCGTAAACCCACAAACCTTTAGCGACAGCGTTCTTGAAACTATAGGCAGAAAACATTCCGCACAACAGACTATAGATGCCTTTAAACTCGCTAGGAGTGTGGGCTTTGATAACATCAACATGGACTTAATTGCGGGGCTACCTACCGACACTTTAGAAAGCTTTAAGCACACTATAGACACTACCGTATCTTTAAACCCCGATGCCGTTACAGTGCATACCTTAACCTTAAAGCGTTCGGCTACGCTATTTGAAAACCAACACGGCAGAGATAACGTAAACAACCCAGTATCTGCTATGGTGGACTACAGCGTGGATACTTTAACATCTTGTGGATATGTGCCTTACTATATGTACAGGCAGAAAAATACCGCTGAAAACCTCGAAAACGTTGGGTACTCTAAGCGTGGTAAAGAGAGCCTATACAACATCTATATCATGGATGAGATTCAAACTATTTTAGGTTTGGGTGCGGGGGCATCCACTAAGTTGGTAGGCGGTGAAAGTGATATTAGCAGAGTGCATAATTACAAGTTTCCTTATGAGTATATCAACCGCTTTGACGACCTTATGAAAAAGAAGTCAGCTATTGATGACTTTTTTAAAAGCCATTAAGTTTAGAGAAAAAATAGCATCTTCCACTTGACTTTTCATTAATAGTATGTTATAATATGATAGCAATGTTGTGGAGAGTTGTCCGAGTGGTCGAAGGTGCGAAACTCGAAATTTCGTGTTCTTGAA
>CAYXNU010000056.1:4712-9555 GCA_964466485.1 uncultured Ruminococcus sp. | reverse complement strand
TATAGTAAGGAGATGTCTTAATTGGAGTATGGTGAGTTGAGTAACAAACTTGTTTTAGAACTTAGTAAGATATACCACAGTAACCTGTCTTCTAATTTGGAAGTTTACTATCAAGGTGAAATGAAAGTTTTGACGTTTTTGGCTAAATGCAACAGCGACAAAGTACTTCCTAGCGACGTTTCTAAAACACTAAATATGACTAGTCCTAGAGTTTCTAGTATTCTAAATAACCTCGAAAAGAAAGGACTTATAAAGAGAAATTTTTCTACTGTAGATAGACGCAAAGTATACATTTATATAACTAGCAAAGGAAAGCAAAAAGTTTCTGACAAAGTTTCAGACACATACAGTCTATTCTATAACATTTTAAAAAAGCTAGGTGAGAACGATGCCAAAGAGTTGGTTAGAATTCTCAATCGCTTAAATGAATTGACTGATAATACTTGAAAGGAGATTTTCTCATGTTAGATTTAAAAGATTTTTTCTGTGGCAACGCTTTTAATAGCTACCAATATTTTGGTGTACATAAACTTTGGAAAAATGGTATTGAGGGTTTTGTATTTAGAGTGTATGCTCCAAATGCTAAAAGTGTAGACTTGATATGCGATTTTTACAACTGGAATACACTCTCTATGGAGAGAGATAACAACGGCATATACTCTATATTTTTAGCCGAAAGAAACCTCTTGAACGCTAAGTATAAGTACAGAATTACTACTAAAGACGGTGTAGTTCAAGACAAGGCTGACCCATTCGCTTTTAAGTCCGAATTAAGACCTAATAACGCTTCTATAGTTGCTAGACTGGATACATTCACCTTTAATGACGATGACTGGCTAGAAAGTCGTGACTGCAACTACGACAAGCCTATGAACATATATGAGTTCCATTTTGGCTCATGGAAACAAAAACCTCACCCCGAAAGCGAGGTTGAAAAGGGTTGGTACTCCTACACGGATATTACTCAAGATGTTATAAAGTATCTAAAGGACAATGCTTACACCCACATAGAACTAATGCCCTTAAGCGAATACCCCTTAGATGCCTCTTGGGGCTACCTAGTAAGCGGTTTCTTTAGCACTACCTCTAGGTACGGTTCACCTAGTGACTTAATGTTCTTCATTAATGAGTGTCACAAAAACGGTATAGGCGTTATTATGGATTTCGTACCAGTACACTTTGTAGCTGATGATTTCGGTTTACGCAACTTTGACGGTACGCACCTTTACGAATACGAAAGCAACGATATAGCCTACTCCGAATGGGGTTCTATGAACTTTAACCTACACAGCAATATAGTTAGAAGTTTCTTAATGTCCGCAGCGGCTTTTTGGCTAGATAAGTTCCATGTGGACGGTTTAAGAATGGATGCTATTAGCAATGCTATATACTGGCAAGGCAACGCCGACAGAGGTGTGAACTCCGGGGCTATAGACTTCTTGAAAAAGTTGAACGGCGGTCTAAAGCAACGCTTTAATGGTATTATGCTCATTGCGGAAGATTCTACTAACTTTTTAAAGGTTACTGCTCCAGTGGAGTATGATGGCTTAGGGTTCGACTACAAATGGGATATGGGTTGGATGAACGATACTCTTGAGTTCTTTAAGCTACACCCAGCTGACAGACGTTACAAGTATAACCAACTATCTTTTTCTATGCTATACTTCTATAGCGACCTATTCTTGCTACCATTCTCCCATGACGAAATAGTTCACGGAAAAGCTACTATCATGCAGAAAATGTGGGGCGACTATGATGACAAGTTCCCACAGTGCAAGGCTCTATATACCTATATGTATACTCACCCTGGTAAGAAACTAAACTTTATGGGTAACGAACTAGGTCAGTTTAGAGAATGGGACGAAAACAAGGAACTCGATTGGTTCTTATTAAAGTACCCTAAACACGATGAGTTTAGCAGATATGTGAAAAGTTTAAGCCATATCTATAAAAATGTTCCTGCACTATACTATGGTGAGTACAACCCTACAAACTTTAGTTGGTTAGTGGTGGATGCCCATGAGGACTGTGTATATGCGTATATACGCAAGGTTGAAAACAGTGCTATAGTTACTATTCTAAACCTATCCTTGAACGACTACATAGACTACACCATAGGTTGCGATGAGCCTCTAGTTATGAAAGAAATTTTAAATTCGGATGACAAAACTTTTGGTGGCAAGGGCATGATTAACGACTATACTATAAAAGCTAACTACTTAAATAAGTCTTACAAAGGGCATAAATACTCCTTTACTTTGAATATTCCTCATTTTAGCGGAATTATTCTTGAAGTGGAAAGTTCTAACTAGTTTAAAGTTATGGAAACTTCTTGACTTTTCCATACATAAATGTTATAATGTTTCTTGAATAAGTTTCAAAATTTTTCAAACAATTATAGGAGGTTTTTTATGTCAGAAAATAAAAAGTCAGGAACGGGTATAATAGTATTTGGTGTTATAGTCTACATAATACTAATGGTTGCCCAAAACAGAGTCCAACAGATGGATATTACTTTTATCAATGGTTTAATCGCACAGATACAAAACATATTGGTAGTATTAATGACTGTTAAGGCTCAAAAGAGAGGTTTTATCGCCTCTGCTATAGTAAGTGCTATATCTTGTCTACAAACACTTATAGGTGGCGTAATTATCGGTGGTCAAATGACTGCCCTACCTGGTGTAGTAATACCATTGGTTACAATACTTATGTCTTACTTTATTTACAACTATTCAAGTAAGATGCAAGTTGCTAACGATGAATTATCCGTTACTATAGACGAACTTAACAAGACTAACGAAACTTTAGTTAAGAAAGACGAAAAGCTACTATACCTAGCTTATCACGATGTATTAACTGGTTTGGCTAATAAACAACTACTAATCGATACTATTAACGACAAGATTAATGATAACTCTAAAGCTCCATTTACTCTACTAGAGGCTAGTATCGATAACCTAAAAGAGATTACCGACAACTACGGCTTAAATGCAGAGGACGAAATAGTTTTCTCCTATGCTGAAAAGATTAAAAACGCTTGTGGTAATAAACACTTTATATCTTACTTAAACAATGGTAGATTTGTAATCCTACTAGATGGTATGCAAAGTCAAGCCGATGTTATTAGTACTGCTAATACTATTAGTGCTATTGCAAATGAACCTATAGTTATTAAAGATATAGCTTTTAAGACTACTATTAGCTATGGTGTTGCTGCATATCCAACTAATGCACAAACTACTGAAAGATTGGTGCAATGTGCTAACGCTTCAGTAGACCATGTTATTGCAAATGGTGGAAATAACATATACTTCTATGTAGATAGTAACTCTGTTTACCTAGGAAGATAATTGATACTTTAGAAAGGATATCGAAGTATTTCGGTGATAAATAAATGAATTTTGATATACTCTATTCAATAGCAGTTGATGTGATTCAAAAAAGGAGTGTCCAAACTCAAAATGTAAACGACTATGTTTGCGTCCTTATGACGCAAAACAATAGCATATTTACTGGCATAAGCACAAGCACTATTAAAGACGGAAAGTTGGTTTCCGTTAGTGCCGAAGATGAGGCTATTAGAATTATGAGAAATTCTAATGAGAATAAGATTAGTGCTTTAGTGGTAGTAAATGTCCATAATTTGAAACCTTGCGACCCTTGCGACTCTTGCAAAATGTTAATGCTTGAAATTAACCCAGAAAATTTACAGTGCTTAATTATGCAGGAAGATAAGTCTTTTATCCCGCTAAGCGAAATCGTCGACGAAGTAGAACAGTCTATTTGGGACGACGGTTGGGACGGTATGGAGGGTTTTAATGAAATGGATTCTATATCTACAAGTGGTAACAACATATTTAACCCCAGTGGCAAAACACTTAACAGAAGAAAAGATATATCATCGAATTCTACTTCCATAGACTTTAATCCAGTTCCACAAAGAAACTCTATGTATACCATAAACTCTAATGCTAGTGGCTATATGGAGTCTATCAATGCTAGTTCTACTTTACAAACAGCAGTTGTAGAAAAGTCTAACTCCACTTTTGCTCGACAAGCTAATATTAACAGTCAACAGAACTCTAGGTTTAAGGAAATGCTAAAAGATATCATTGCAGATGATGAGCCAAAAAGCAATCCTATTCAAGGAATTCAAGATGAGAAAAATTTGGATATGGGCTTAACCGAGGAAAAAGAACAACCTAAAAAAAAGTTTAAGTTTACTTCTTCAAATTCAGTTTCTTTGAACATTAAGGCTAAGGCATCCGAAAAGAATAACTTCACTGAAAAAAAGATTCCTAGCAAAAAAGAACTTAAACTTTTAGCCAAAGAAAGAAAAAAACAAGCTAAAAAGAATATCAAAATTTTGGAGTCTATGGAAAAACATTCCCGTACATAGTTTAAAATGTTTTTGATAGAATTTTAAAAAAATAGCACATTTTAGGAACGTTTAAACAACGTTCCTATTTTATAAACGTATGATATTATAAGGAGGTGAAAACATTGCTAAAAGTTTACTCAAAACTTTGGCAATGGAATACATGAAAAACAACTGCAAAAAAATCCTTGCTAGTTTGGTATCTGTGGCACTAGTGGGAAGTTCAATGGTGGCTTTTAATGCGTCGGCATTATCCCCCGAACAACCCGTAAAAGGCGACTTGACTTTCGACAACATGGTAGAACCTATTGACGTTCTACAACTTAAACTACATTTGTTAGGTATATCCAAACTTGACGACTATGTGGCTCTAAACTATGCGGATATCAACGGGGACGGTACTGTGGACGTTATAGACCTATGTATGCAAAAGGATTTACTAATGCAATCCCCTACAGACAC
>CAYXNU010000056.1:0-4612 GCA_964466485.1 uncultured Ruminococcus sp. | reverse complement strand
CCTAGCAGTACTGACGACTTTATTTCCGCACCAATATCTATGATAGACGGTACTTTGCCATCTCAAGGAGATGCTGAACTAGTAGTATTCTACATAGATTTCCCAGACTGCACCTACACGGATAAACTATCCACAGAGGAACTACAAGAGTTGGCTTTCGGCTCTATAGATGAAAACTCCGAAAACTACCCATTTGAAAGTATGACGGCTTTCTATAGCAGAGCTTCTAAAGGGGCTATGAACCTACAAGGAAAAGTCTTTACATATACTGCTAAGAACCCTATATCTTACTACAACGAGGACAAGGTTTCTCTAACGGAAGAATGTTACGAGGCTTTTAAGGATTCCGAGGACTTTAGCCAGTATGATGCCAACAACGACGGAAAAATCGATGCTACACTATTGACAGTGCCATCTACTGCTAGTGACGACTACTGGTGGCCTTGTGCGGGTGATTTCGGGGACGAAATGTACTCCGTGGACGGTGTAAACGTTGGATATATTATTACTGGAAATATGTCCCCCGACAGCGACACTATCAAGGAGTTTAACAGCAGTTACCTACACGAAATGGGTCACTGTTTCGGACTACCTGACTACTACCTATACTATTCGGGTAGCGACTTCGACAGCATGAACGGCGGTGCTGGTACTGAACTTATGGACGGCGACGCTTACTCCGACTTCTCAGCATTTTCTAAACTAATGTTGGGTTGGTACAAGGAAAGTCAAGTGCAAGTGTACGACCCTAACAGCGGTTCTCAAACTTACACCCTAAACAACGCTCAAACCGATGACGGAAACTGCGTAATAATCCCCTACGGTACTCTAGACGACAACTACTTCTCCGAATACTTTATCATAGAGTACTCAACAGATACCGCCAACAACAGTGCTATTAATGAGGATTTATACTGGTGGCAGAGTTGCGACAGCGGTATTAGAATACACCATATCAAGGCGGATATGTACGACAACGGTTGGTGGACTTTCTTTAAGTATGAGAACGGCTCGGAGTTCACTAACCTAGACGACGACGGCACTAGACTCATTAGGCTAGTTAATGACGGCGGTGACTGTTTCAAAACTGGGGACGTTATAGACAGCAATACTTCTGGGTTTGGTTGGTATGACAGCAACGAGGCTGAAAGCATTGACCCTAACGTTACTATTTCCATAGGTGAACTAACTGACGATTCTTATACCATAACTATTACACCTAAGTCATAAGAGTGTTTTTAAGAATATATAACATTTACCCCCACGAAAGTTTTACATCGTGGGGGTTGTTAGTTATTAGCAGAATGGCAAATAGCTATGAATTGAGTATTATACCCTTTAGTTGGATAAGGTCGATAACGTTAGTATAACCGTCTTGGTTTAGGTCTGTAGAGAGGTTTTCGGCAGTTTCTAAACCTAGAATTGCTTTCTTTAAGGCAAATACATCTAAGTAGTCAACGTTGCCATCAACGATAATATCCCCTATAAGAGTTTCATTTTCAGTGTTGTTGTCGTCATTATCGTTGTTATTGTTGTCGCTGTCGTTGTTGTTATCTTCCTCGGTACTGTCAACAGTGTTGTCGTCTGTATCTGTAATGGTTATTACGTCTAGTACGTTGCAAATGTCTATAGTCTTTTCTATGCCCTCGCTAGAGGTGACTTTTACAGAATACATACCTATGCTATCGCTAGTGGCATCCTCTAGGGTGTAAGTTTTAGCGGTAGCACCGTCTATTGGTAGGCTGTTAAGATACCATTGGTAGGTTGCATCTGTTAGGGAAGTTTCAACGGTTAGCGGTAGAGTGGAGTTCTGTTCTAGTGTAACGTCACGGGAAGTGGTATACACTGTAAAGTTACTATTTATGGTATACTCCCCTGACTTTATCCTACCAGCACTAGGCCATCCCGTTTGTGACATATCTTGAACGTTTACCTCTACAGAGGTTAGCACAACACCATCGCCTAAGCCCATAATGTCACCGAATGGCACTTTAAATTCAACGTAGTCCCCAACGTGACTATATGTGCATCCTGTGGCTTTGCCATCGTTGTGATTAAAGTATATGTAGCCATTAGGCTGATAGTATAGCCAATAGGTTTCGCCGTTGGTAGCATTGACTATTCTAAGGTTGTACACTGGACTATCTACACTTTGGACTACCTTTGCCATAACGTACAAGTATTCATCGTCGTTGGATACATATAACTCATTATCGCCATCTTCGACTAGTTTGGAACTTTCTGTCCATTCGTTGTCACTGGAGGGCTGTCCGTCTAGTATTACTAGACCGTCATAGGTAAGGATATCGCCGTTGGAAACGGATGGATTTTCTGCGTTGGTTTGATAGAAAGTATTGTCTACTAATTCTTTATCGCTGACGGATGATGTAACGTCAAAAGAGCCTAAATAGTTAGCCCCTAAGGATGTGTTCCAAATATCGTTGTTTGCAAACTTAACAGTTCTTAGGTTGCTTTCGGATATGCTATTGTTGCCAACGGATAATCTCAAGTATACGTTCCATTCGCCAACCTCTAGGTTTGGAATCTTTAAGGATAGGTCTATGCTATTGCTTGTGCATGAGTACCATTTAGTGGAGTCTATGTCAACTTCTGTAGTGATGTATTTGCCATCCTTTTCAAGAATGACTTCAGCTTTTTGACTCTTAATAGGGTTTGCAAAACCTGTGTTCTCTACGTCGAAACTAAGGTTTAAAGTTTCCCCTTGTGATACCTGTGTACTCAATTCGGAATCCCTAAGGACAAACCTATATCCTAAATGGTCACGGATAAACTTATACACGGTTTCGCCATAGTATGCAGAGTTATCCACGTTTGGAACGTCATACTCACTAGAAAAAGTGTAGTCTTTGTATAGGCTGTATATGTTAGAGTTTATATAGGTTAGATGGGTCTTGTACATCTCTGGGATGGCGTTTTCGGGGAGGTAAGTATCGTACTTTTTAGTCCATTCCAAATTGCCTGAAAATTCACCGCCATAGTAGGTGCTTGTGGTTTGATTTCCTAGCCATGTGGTTTCAAGTTCACGGTTGTATGTAAAAGTACCTAAGTCAGTATCTGAACCCATATAGCCATCGTTGTACAAGCCTACCCTACGGGCATCGCCCTCCGCTTGATAGTCAGCAAGTTCGGACATTTCAATACCTGCCCACTTAGCAAAGGTGTTAGGGGTTCTAACTGTGACTGGTATATCATCGGGTACGCAGTCTAACATGGCATCTAGTAGTTGTGCTTTGTAGTCTAAAGATACATACTTACCGCCCCACTGTTCTCCCCATTCGCCTACAAAGCCACTTTCTACAAACATTAGTATATCCTTGTAATCTTCTAAGATGTTGCTATCTTTAATCTGTTGGATATGTTTTAACACTTGCTCAAAAGAGGATGGCTCTGGGTTACTCTTACCGTTAGCGTCATATCTAAACCTAAGGGCAATAGTGCAACCATTCTTACGAGCGTTTTCAAAAGTACCTCTTAAGCCCTCAAAAAAGCTTTCGTCTAAGTCGTAATCTGTGCCTTCGGTGTAGTTGCCGTCGTCATCGGTAGAGCCGTTTACACCACTTGAAAACGCTCCAATGTTCACGAACATTAGCACAAGGTTTCCAGTAGGATTTTGCACTGGTGTGTCGTTAGGCTTACAAGTATACCATATAGTTTGGGTATATCCCATAGCTGGATTGTTTATGGTTTGTGTAGATTCTGTGTAATCTATGCCAGAGTCTTTTAAAGTATCGTCTGTTTGAGTTTCTTGTGAAACGCTGTTATCATCTTCCGCAAACGCTACAGTTGGCAAAGAGTTTAAACACACTAAACACATTGCAAATATTAATATTCCTTTTTTTAAATACATTATTAAAATCACCTCTTTAAGTATTATACCACTTTATGAGCATTCTTGCAAGGGGTGTTTTTACATTGCATATAGAAATATATTTTTTGTAAAGATACTACAAAAAAACGGAACGCATATTTTTAACGTTCCGTGGGGAGTTATTTCCACTTACCTTTTTCTGTAAATGTTGCGAAATTGTCGTAATCTTCAGCGGATACTGACTGTGCTTCAATCTTAATTGAAAAATCTTTACTAAAGTATTTATCATATACATATTGTGGTTTAGTATTAGTTGTATCTGTGTCTGTGTTGGTATTTATAACTATTATTTCTGTAGACGGTATTTTTACTTCGTCAAATAGTGTACTGGTGGATTCTCCTTTTGCTACAGCGGTTAATGTATATGTAGTATCGTCAACTGAGCCATAGTAATAGTAGCCATCATAATAAAAGAAACTAGGATTATTACAAGTGATATCTAGTGTTTGTTTCTTTTTATTATCAGTAGTAGTAATATTTGTAGTTAAAAACTTTTGAGAGCTACCGTCATTATCTAGGTAGCGGAGGCTGTCTAATATGGCTTTTTGTTTATTTAAGTCGTCTATTTCAGTTCCCTTTTCATCTGTAATAGTGATTTTCAGTCGAACATATACGGATACATTGCCCTCAGAAATGTTGACAACTTTTGGGTCTTTGGGTATTATAGTTCCGGGGACGACTTGTTTAGCTAAGTCTTCGTTCCAACTGGGTTCTATTAGGTCT
>CAYXNU010000055.1:0-9716 GCA_964466485.1 uncultured Ruminococcus sp. | reverse complement strand
CATACCGACGTGTATAGCGTCTATTAGTTCTTTTTGAGTAAATGCCTCACCCTCAAAGAACTTTTCCATTAGAGCCTCGTCAGTTTCGGCTACAGCCTCGGACATAGCAGTAGTTAAACCATCTAGACGGTAGTCCATCTTGTCGGATATATCACCTACAGGCATATCTACTTCTTTGGCAATGCCGTCGCCATCGTACTTATAGCACTTTTGTTCTATAAGGTTTATGTAACTATCTATAGTATTATTCTTAATTACTGGAACTATTACAGGGCAAACCTTAGAACCGAAAACGGTTTTTAACTCTGTAAGTATGTTGTAGAAGTTAGCGTTTTCGTCATCTATCTTAGTAATAGCAAACATAGTGGACTTATTTAGCTCTACAGCCTTTTCATAGAACTTTTTAGTACCAGCCTTAACTCCTGACTTAGCGGAAACTGTTATGATAACAGTACCACCCGCATATATGCCCTCAATAGTTTCGCCCTCAAAGTCTAGTAGACCGGGGGTATCTAGTAGGTTAATGGATTTATCATCGTAAGTGAAAGTAGCTAAAGATGTATTTATAGATGCTTTTCTTTTAATCTCCTCGGTGTCGTAATCCATAATAGTGTTGCCATCAATAACTTTGCCTAGCTTATCAGTAGCCCCAGCCTTGTATAGTATAGCTTCTGCTAGTGAGGTCTTACCAGAACCACTGTGACCCACTAGTGTAATATTCTTAATATTTTCCGCATTGATTTTATGCATAGTAAAAAATCATCTCCTAAAGTAAAAATTATTCCAATAATGAACTGGTTATATATACTATTATACACTATAAGTTTGATATTTACAATATACCAAATAAACAAGTTATGTTGATAGTTTTTATGCAACTTTACCAGTTAGTTAATAGTTTAATGTTAAGTTCGTCAAAAAGTAGAGTAGCTTTTTCACAAATATAGATTTATATTTTTTTGTTAATGTTATCTTAACAATTTCGTGGTATAATATATTTTTAATATAAATCCATGCTGTTGTATTTTAGCACAGTTAAAATTAACTAAAGAAAGGAAGTACTTTTATGAAAACACAAACTTTGGACGGTATTAAGAATATTAAGAATACCTATATAGGAGTATCTTTGGTATCGGTGTTGTTGGGGCTATTTTTGGTACTAAAGCCCGAAATGTCCTCTAACATTATAAGCTATATATTAGGGGGATGTTTTGTATTCTATGGTGCGGTACACATCTTCACATACGTTCTAGTAAAGAACGATAGCTTTTATCAGTATGACTTAGCTAAGGGAATTATTGCCGAATGTATAGGTGCATTTCTCATATTAAGACCTACATTTATAGTATCAATATTGCCAACCCTTTTAGGAATAGCCTTACTAGTGAACGGTATATTTGGCTTTCAAAGTTCTATGAATATGCTACGCACTAGCAAAAGCAGATGGCTAACCGTCTTTATACCCTCTATAATTACTATGGTTCTCGGTGTATTGATAGTATCTAATCCATTCCACTGGGCTAAGAACTTACTAATAATCCTAGGAGCATTTCTTATTTGGAACGGTGTATCAAACTTTTGGACACATCTTTGCCTTTGCAAAAAGCTAAAAGAAACTAAGATTAAAGAAGAAGCTATAGATACTACCGCTAAAGAATAACTACGCTTTTTAAATATCGTGGCATGGTTTATATTATTGTGTGACATTCTATTTTGTCGAACTAAAGTTATATTAAAAAGGGGCTTTTTTATGAATAGTAAAATTTGCAATGTGTTTGAAAAACTTTCAAAACTATGCAAGGGAATTATAGCAGTTTTAATAATGTTTATAATGGCTTACCTTGCAACTAATAGTATTTTGGGTACTACTACTCTCACTGAACAAAACGGAAGTAAACAGTATCTGTTATATAGCTATGATAATATTATATTGACTTTGCTATTTATTGTCGCAGTATGTGTTATAATATATACCATATTTAATGACATTTTTGAAAAGATAAATCCTAAAATTTTTTCCATAGTGCTTTCAGTGTATGTACTAGCTTTAGGAATATTTTGGGTATGTTCTGCTAAATCACTTCCCACATCCGATGCCGAAAGAATAGTAAACTTTGCTTTAGAGTTTAGCAACGGAAACTATTCTGCAATGGATGATATGTATCTTTATAAGTATCCTTTTCAACTCGGATATGTTTTATTGTGTCAAATAGTGGTTAGCATATTTAAAGATGATTGTTACCTAGCACTTGAAATACTAAATGTTATTGGGTTGGTAGTAACGTATCTAGGCTTGATTAAGATTACAGACTATCTATTCAATAACAGAAGACTTACCAACATGACTATATTTATGTTTATGTTTAGCTTTCAAGCTATTATAATGACTACATTCATATATGGAATTTTAACTAGTTTAGCGTTGGTAGTTTGGGCTATATACTTTGCTATTAAGTATATACGAACCGATAAAAAAAGCAACATAGTTGTGAGTTCTATACTGCTAGGTATTTCAATAGTTTTAAAGCCTAACAACATGATTGTTATGGTTGCGATATGTGTAGTGCTACTTCTAAAGTTTTTGGATACTAGAAAAGTATTCGATATAGTTTCAGTAGTGATATGTGTTGTATTAGGTGTAAGTTTAAGTAACGTTGTAGTTGCTGGATATGAGGCTAAATCTAATATAGATTTGGGAGATGGTATGCCTAAAATATTGTGGGTCAATATGGGACTCCATGAATCATATATAAACAATGGCTACGGTTGGTATAATCCTAAGTATGGTGGAAAAATATTTCAAGACTCCGAACTAGACGGGGAAGAATCTTCTAAAGTTGCTAAGGAACAAATTCTAGAACAGATAGAATATTTTAAAAGCAATCCCGACTATGCTAACACTTTCTTTAGTGAAAAAATTCTTAGTACATGGAATGAGCCAACGTTTCAATCTATATTTAGAAGTAAATATCAAGAGCATTGGGACGATATAGGACAATTTGCAGAAGATATATATAATGGTGATAAAGGCTCTTTAGCATTGTTTATTATGAATCAATACCAACAGATTGTATATTTATTTGCTTTTGTATGCCTATGTATGCTATTCAAGAAAAAGGATGTATCTTTGTATATTATTCCTTTGGTAGTATTGGGAGGGTTCTTATACCATCTTATATTTGAAACGAAATCTCAGTATGCACTTAGTTACTTTATACTCTTAGTGCCTATGGCTAGTTATGGCATTACGCAACTTTTAAGTAGCAAAAGTTTGCGTCGCCTAAAAAGACATTTAAAAGCTTGTGCTACTAAGTAATATGCATTTTATAAGTAAAAAAATGTTGACAAATTAAAGGCTCTATGGTATAATTAATTTGTAATATATGAACAGTATAAGCGGTCTAACCATGTATGGTTATAAATACAAAATAATTTAAAAAGGGAGTTGTTGTCATAAAATGTCGAATAGGCTTTTTCAAAACATGATACACCAAATGCGTGATGCTATCGATACTACAATAGGTGTTATCGATGAACAAGCTACCATTATTGCGTGTAGTGATTTAACTAAAATTGGTGCTACTTCGGAATATGTGTCTATAGATTTAAATGAGCCCCACGAACCATTCGTTAGAGATGGCTATACTTATAGGGCTTTTGGCACTCATCAAAAACCGGAGTTCGCTGTGTTTGTACAAGGTACTGACGAAACTGCAAGTCGTTATGCTAACATCTTAGCTATTACGCTTTCTAACATAAAAACTTACTACGATGAAAAGTATGACAGAAATAATTTTATTAAAAACGTTGTATTAGATAATATCCTTCCGGGAGATATAGTTATTAAGGCTAGAGAGTTGCACTTTAACGCTGAGGTTTCTAGGGTTGCTTTTCTAATTAGAATAGTTTCTGCTAACGATATATCTGCCTACGATGTTATTCAAAACCTTTTCCCAGATAAGAGCAAAGACTTTGTTTTTAATATTACTGAAACTGACATCGTGTTGATTAAAGAGGTTAAGAGTTCTGTAGAGTCTAAGGACTTAGAAAAGTTGGCTCGTTCTATCGCTGATACTTTAAGCTCTGAGTTCTACACTAGAGTAAACGTTGGTATTGGTACTATCGTTACTGGTGTTAAAGAGTTGGCTCGTTCGTTTAAAGAGGCTCAAACTGCTTTAGAAGTTGGCAAGGTTTTCGATACCGACAAGGTAATAGTAAGCTACGATAATTTGGGTATCGCTAGATTGATATACCATCTACCTACTACACTATGTGAAACTTTCCTACAAGAAGTGTTTAAGCGTGGCAGTATAGAGGCTTTAGACCACGAAACTTTGTTTACTATTCAAAGGTTCTTTGAAAATAACCTTAACGTTTCCGAAACCTCTAGGAAGTTATTCGTACACAGAAATACTCTTGTGTACCGCCTTGAAAAGATTAAAAAGTTGACAGGTCTTGACCTTAGAGAGTTCGACCATGCTATTATATTTAAGATAGCTTTAATGGTTAAAAAGTACTTATCTGCAAACCCTGTTAAGTTCTAGTTTTAAAGGGTACGTCTTTAATATTGTTAAATCCCCCCACCTTTTAGGTGGGGGTTAAGTTGTACACTATTATTGACAAGCTAACAATAGAATAGTATAATAGTAACGTGAGTTTTTTAAAATAACGCAAATTCGATAATAAAATTTTGCTTTGCAAAATTGCGACAATATGGCATTATATCGAACTCACGTTATATTACACAAAACTTTCATTAAAACATAACAAATTTGATAGATTGAGGTGCTAATATTTTATGGTAGAGTTAATTAACGTTACTGCTTCATACCAAAAAGGTACGGACATCTTAAAGGGTATTAACCTCTGCATTAACGATGGAGATTTCGCTTTTATAGTAGGCTCATCTGGAGCGGGTAAGAGTACACTTATTAAGTTGTTGCTTAAAGAGATAGATGCCGAAGAAGGTAGCATTATCGTAAATGATTATAATCTAGGTCGGCTGACACCTAGAAAGATACCTAAGTTTAGGAGGTCTATAGGGGTAGTATTTCAAGATTTTAGGCTTATCCCAAACATGACAGTATATGACAATGTAGCATTCGTTTTAAGAGTTACCAACCGTTCTATTAAGTACATTAAACAGAGAGTGCCATACGTTTTGGATATGGTAGGTCTAGGCGACAAAATGAAAGCCTATCCTACAGAACTTTCGGGCGGTGAACAACAAAGAGTGGCTATTGCTAGGGCTTTAGCGAACAACCCTAAGTTAATCATAGCTGACGAGCCTACTGGTAACGTCGACCCTGATATGTCCTACGAAATAGTAGAAATGCTTAAGAATATTAACAAGTGCGGAACTACTATACTTATGGTTACCCACGAACACGATATTGTACGATATTTTGGCGGTAGAGTTATTAACATAGATGACGGCATAATAGTATTTGATGACTATGTGGATTCCGACAGCGATGTGCAAAAGTCCAAAATAGTTGTAAACGACGAAAATTCCATAGAATTTACAAATGCTTTTGAGGTGCAATATGACTTTAAGTAATATACTATATCTAATATCACAGGGTTTAACGAACATTAGAAAAAATTTCATGATGGCATTTGCGTCCGTGTGTGTAATATCGGTGTCGTTGTTGCTAGTGGGATTTTCTGCACTGTTCGTTATGAACGTAAATAAACTAATAGGTGGCATAGAAAACACCAACGAAATAGAGGCTTATCTAAATGACGATATGACTCAAGCACAGATTGACGAACTAGGCGACAAACTCTCACAGCTAGAAAACGTTGAAAGTGTAGTGCTATGCTCCAAAGAAGAAGCTCTACAAAACTACATAGAAAGTAACAGCGGTTACGAAGAAGTTTTCGAGTCCCTAGAAGATGACAACCCCTTACCTAATACCTACAGAATTAAAGTTTATGATATATCACTGCTAGACCAAACCGTCGCAGAGATAAACTCCCTAAACAACATATACAAGGTAAAAGCCCCTTACGACTTCGCTAACATACTAAACCAACTAAAGCAAACCATTACTGTAATCTCAGTGGTGCTATTTGCAGTACTGATAATAGTATGCTTGATAATAATATCTAATACTACAAAGGCTAGTGTTCTGCTTAGAAAGAAAGAAATATCCATTATGAAATATGTAGGTGCTACTAATACTTTCATAAGGATACCGTTCTTTGTAGAGGGCTTAACTACTGGTTTAGTAGGTGGAGGTTTAGCACTGTTAGTAACGTGGTTTGGTTACAACTCTCTAATAGATACCATTACCATAGATATGTCATTATGGAATATTATAGGCATAGGCGGTTTTATAAACCTCTCGGATATACTTGTAAGGCTAGTAGAGTTCTACCTAATAGTAGGAGGTTTTATTGGTGCTATGGGTAGTGTAGTAAGCACTAGAAAGCACATTAAAGTTTAAAGATATGTTTGTGTTTGTGTAGGGAACGCTCAATGGGCATTCCCTACAATGCATACACCTTTGATAGAAAAATTTTTCAAGAAAGGATTAATTAACTCTATGAGTAAAAGAAATGTTGTTACTATAGTTACGTTAGCGTGTTCTATACTGCTGTTTAATACTTTTGGTATCTATGCAACGTCGTCCACCGACGATGACGACAGCCTATCTATAAACCAAATGGAAGAACTTAAAAAGGCTAATCAAGAACAGATTGACGAACTGCAAAAACAGATTGAAGATGCTAAAGCACTACTAGAAAAGTCGGAGGATAATCAAGCTTTACAAGAAGAATACCAAAGTATACTTAACGATAAAATATCCCTACAAGAAGAAAATATATCCTATATAGAAGAACAACTTACCAAAATTAACAGCGATATAGACAGCCTTAACGACGATATAGACTATCTAGAAAACCAAATATCCGCACTGGAACTTAACATAGAAACCAACTTAGACCAGTTTAAAAAACGTCTTAGGGCTACCTATATTTCGGGTAACGATAGCGTAGCATCAATACTAGTAGGCTCTACCGACTTTTTTGACGTGCTATGCCGAATGGAATTTATGGCTAGAATTTCAAGCCACGACAACGCCCTAATGGAAACTCTAAAGTCCCAAATGTACGAGTACGACGAAAACAAAAAAGTATTAGATATGATACTAGAAGACTTACAAGAAAAACAAGACGAATCTACACAAAAACGTGATGAGTTTAGCTCTATCCTAGAAGACCTCTCTAGCGACTACCAAAACAGTCAAGACGAACTAGACAAGATTGCCCTTGAACAAGAAGCCCTTAACGTAAGCATTGAAGACTTACAAAAGTACCAAAAAGAACAGGAAGAAGAAGACGAAAAGATTCAAAAGGCTATAGAAGAATACTATATTCAGAGTAGTATATCCGAAAGCGAAAGTATTTCGGAAAGTATTAGCGTTTCGGAAAGCGAAAGTGTTTCGGTATCGAAAAGTATATCTAGTAGTGTAGCACAGAGCATATCCGAAAGTGTATCTAATAGTATTGCTGGTAGTGTAGCGGAAAGTATCGCTGAAAGTATACACCAGTCCGAGGAGGAGTCCCGTAAGCACACCACAACGACTACCCTTGCTACTACACCTCAAACTGTAGCTACTACCCAAAACTCTTATGCGAACAATACAACTAGTGGGTTCTTTAACTGGCCTGTACCTAACGTATACACCATTACGGACTACTATGGCGTTAGAACGTGGAACAGCGAGGGTATGCACTATGGCTTAGATATCTCAGGGACAAACGTTGCAGGTAGCGACATAGTATCCGCTGAAAGTGGCACGGTAATATTAGTTAGCAATAACTGTACCCACAACTATGGAAAGACTTACAGCTGTGGTTGTGGTGGCGGTTATGGTAACTACGTCCTAATAGACCACGGTAACGGTTACGTTACACTATATGGACACTGCCAGTCTATAAACGTTACTATGGGGCAAACCGTCCAAAGAGGACAAGTAATTGCACAGCTAGGTAGCACTGGATATTCCACAGGTTTCCACCTACACTTTGAAGTTAGAAAGAATGGTGACCGTGTAGACCCATTGCCTTACCTATCTTAATACAGCGTGATTTCGATAATAAAATTTTGCTTTGCAAAATTGCGGAACGCCGTGTGTCAACATGGCATTATTGCGTAAATATATAATGAAAGAAGTTGAGTACATTGAGGAAATACAAGGATAAACATCCCAAAGAGGAAAACTTAACCGACACCCCAGAAAATCCATCTAGTGAGAGTAACAAGAAGTTTACTCTAATAACTTCCAAAAGTGAAGTGCTGTCTAGTGTGCTTTTGGTGGTGTGTGGTGTATTGATAACCATAGCGGTTCTAAACATATACCTAGGCATAGCCTACGGCAGAACTATGTTCTCTTTAGCGAAAACTTTAAAGGAGTTTAAACCGTTTATTCAAGCGGAAAACTTTGTAAGTAGTTCGTTCTATACCGACTACGACAACGACACCTTAGTGGACGCTACTGTGGATGGCTACATTTCGGGCTTAGATGATAAGTATTCTAGGTACGAAAGCCCTACAGAGTTTAACCAGTCACAGATTAAGGATGCAGGGCAAAGCATAGGTATAGGCATTACTGTAATGCTTAGGGATGACGGTTACATGGATATAAAAGAAGTTAGTGCCGACACCCCCGCCGAAAAAGCTGGTCTAAAAGCAGATGATATCATAAAGGCTATAGATGGCAACGACGTTGCCGAAACTGGCTACGAAGACAGCGTAGCATTAATTAAAGATGGTGACGATAATACCTCAGTGGAGTTGGAAATATTAAGAGGTGACGAAACCCTTAACATTACCGTAAACAGAACCGTCATGGATGTGGATACCGCTGTGGGTAAGATGTTAGATGGCGATATAGGATACATTCAAATAGCACACTTCTACACCAACACCCCCGACCAATTCAACGAGGTATATCAAGACTTGCTAAGTCAAGGGGCTAAAGCTTTTATATTCGATTTGCGTAACAATACCGGTGGCTATACCACATCCGTGGAGGGTTGCCTTAACGATTTAGTCCCAGAGGGAGATATTGCAGAGGCTACCTATAAGAACGGCTCTACTAGGACTATTATAAAGTCCACTAGTGAAGATACTATCACTGTGCCTAGCGTTATAATAACCAACGGCATGACTGCCAGTGCAGGAGAGATATTCTCATCTGCTATGCGTGAACTAGCAGGGTCTGTGCTAGTTGGTGAAAATACCTATGGCAAAGGAGTAATGCAAGTTACTCAACCTTTAAGCAATGGCGGAGCAGTAGTGCTAACCGTTGCAACGTATAATATCATAGGTAAAGAGTGCTACCATGGTGTAGGCTTAGCCCCCGACTATGAAGTTACTCTTACTGAAGACGATACAGAAGATACTCAGTTTAACAAGGCTGTAGAGGTTATAAACTCCCTATTAGGTTAAGTTAAATAATACCATGCTATCACATTTCGGAACGACGTGGGCGACGTGCCGTACAAAAAATGATGTATTTCATATAACTTGTACAAAATAACTTAAAAAAACAAAATTTCCTTTAGGTAAAGTAAAATCTATTGACAAGCCTTTAAAAATGTTTTATAATATTCTTATTAGGGAATACTATATTTTGTATAGGCATTTCCAAAGAAAAATTTGTGAAAGGGGCATTTTAAGATGTCATTAACTAACAATAAGA
>CAYXNU010000054.1:3515-9870 GCA_964466485.1 uncultured Ruminococcus sp. | reverse complement strand
TAATATTATCCTATAAAGTTTGGTAGCAATGTAGCTAACAATGTCACTACAAAGAAGATTATAGCACAATTTCTTGTTGCTTTGGCTAATATAACTTCTTTTGTTCTACCAGAGTTACTTTGGTAGAATGATGAATTGTTACCACCAGTGATGGCACTAGTCATACCATCTTGAGATTTAGTGTCTTGCATTAAGCACAAAACTATTAAGACAATACTAACTATTACTAACACTACACCACATACGATTTCTATTACACTCACTAAAATTCAACTCCTTTAAAATATATCAAAGCCGATAAATTTTAGTATCGGCAACTCTACAAAATAAATTATATCACATTATTGTTTTTATTGCAATAGCTAATATGAATTTTTTTGGATATTATCAGCGGTTTTTCATTGATAGGGTGTGCTTTAGTGAAATTTTTCATGGTAGAATTATGCACTTTTCACAATTTTATATAGATTTTTTTGTTAAATCGTCATATTTACAAATTAAAACAGTTGTGCTATAATAACAATATACTTAATATTGGAAAGGATGTTTAATATGAAAAGAAACAGGTTTACTTCTTTTGTTTTGTCCTTAGCTATGACGTTATCTATGACAACTATGTTAAACGCAAACATCTCTGCCAATGCCTACACTAATAATAGCGGAATAATATACGGTGATGCTAATAGTGATGGCGAAGTTAATGTTATTGACTTAGTTAGAGTTAAACAGTATGTACTAGGCATGGTGGATGATGATGCTCTTGACACTGATAGTGCCGACTGCTTTACCGATGGAACTATCGATGTTAGAGATGCTATGAGAATAAAAAAGTATATACTACAAATGATAGATTGGGTGCATATAGACGGCTCTAATGCACAAGAACTAGATGGCACTATAACTTTTACTATTCCTAGTATTATCCTATCTTTAGATGAGTTACAATCATGTGATAAGGATGACGATGGAAACTATATAATTCCAGTACCGATATATGTTGAAAATAATGCTGATTTCAATGTAGATGTTCTTCAACTAAGTTTCTATTCACCACTAGGGTTATATGAACGATATAATGGTTATTCTCATGTAGGTGCAAATGATGATACTTACGATACTAATGCAATGGATGTGTCTGTTGCTACAAAGAAGTTAATATACCTTGATGCTAATGGTAAGAAAGAAGAAAACGGCACAGCGTTTACCTTATACTTTACAGTATCAACAGAAATCGAGTCAACGGCAAAAGACAGAGGTTGTGCTTGTGTGATAATGTTTGATGATTCAAGTGATAATGTCTGTTTCGATAGCGATGGTAATTATATAATTCCTAAATTGGTTAATGGGGCAGTTTCAATAAATGTGAATAACATCAAAGAACCAACCGTAACTACAACAGTAACTACCACAGACACAAAAGAAACTACCGCCACTACAGAAGACTACTCAAAATATACTTTCGATGTAAACCACGACGGTGTGGAAAACGTTGTAGATTTAATAATATTAAAGAAAAGACTCTTAGGTATGATATAGTGATACTATCTCTAACACCCTATATAGGATAGTAAAAAAGTTGGGATGGTGTAAACTTTGGTACAACATCCCAACTCTTTTTTATGTTAAATCTTTTATGCAATGGTAATCATGCTTACATAGCTGATACATATTTTAACGAAATGCTTTCCACTCTCAAGGACGAAAGCATTTCGCTATTAAAAATAATCTATGATATTCTAATAAACAAACCATACTAATTTAGGATGGTGTATTTAATAGCATACCCAGAAAGAAAGAAGATTATTAAGACTTTCTTGCTTGAACCATTTGTTTAAGCTCTCCCATGATGTAACCTTTTTGGTAGTCATCAAGACGACCAAAGTGGTCGAGTAAGTCCCTTTCAACAGCAGTAATTTCTTTTTGAGGTTCGTTGACGATTCCAAATAGTAAGTAATCTGTAGTTACATTTAAGCGAGAAGCTAGTCTAACTACCATATCACTATTAGGATTAACGCCTTTCTTCCAGTTGGATATAGAACCCTTTGCACCGCCACACTCAGCGACTATGTTTGTTATTCTTAAGTTTTGTCTGTCACATTCCAATTTTAAATTGTTATAAAACATATAAATGCCTCCTAAAATCAACTTTATAGTTAAATCTATTCAAGTATGTGTTACCATTGCATATACTTGATTTATTATGCCTGAATGAGTTGTGCATAATTGTTATCTATAATGGTATATACAACAATCCTTTATATAATTTTATATTATTGTTCGGAATATGTCAAGATACTATTTAAAAATAAAATGAAAAATATATAATAATATATATTATATCATTAAAAAGTGAGAAAACATCCCAGTTAAATCGTGCTATAGTTAAAGATTTGGCAATAAATGTGCATTAAATTACCACTCATTATGGCATATAAAAGTGTAATTAAATTTATTAAAATTTTTCTAATACATGGTATTGCTTTTTTTTTGAGTAAGTGGTATAATATATAGCAAACTGGTATCAATGTGAATGCCAAAATGCTTGTTCAATATGTATAAAATTTTTGTGTTTTTTTAGTGACTTTATAACTTATAATTCAAATTTTTAGAAAGGAGTAGAGTTGCTGTATATAACACATATCTATTTTTAATGATTAATTTAACGTAAATAGAGATATATTAAACCCTGTAGGGAACGGCGACTCGCCGTTCCGTGGAATGCCTATATGCGTAATGTCTAGGGGCATTGCCTACAACGGAATTTATCGTATCTACGTTGATTTAGTGTTATATAAAGTTTCAGTAGCTCAAGTAATATGAATATATCAAAGATAGCTAAATTGGCTAGTGTTTCACCCGCAACCGTTTCAAGATACTTAAACGATGGCTATGTAAGCGAGGAAAAAAGAGAAAAAATTAAAAAAGTAATTGAGGAAACAGGATACATACCTTCGCCCTCTGCCCGGACACTGCGTACTAAAAAAAATAATCTAATAGGTGTAATAGTGCCAAAAATCAGTTCCGAATCTATATCGGAAATGGTACAAGGTATTACTACTCAACTAAAAAATACAAAGTATAATATCCTATTGGCGAATACAGATAACTCTCCAAATAAAGAATTAGAGTTCCTATCTATATTTCAAAAAAGTACTGTAGATGGCGTTATTCTCATAGGTACGATATTGACGCAAAAGCATATACAAATCATTAGAGGATACGACAAGCCTATCGTGGTTTTGGGACAGTTTAACAAAAACGTGTCTTGCGTATACTACGATGATTTTGGGGCATCATATGGATGTACAGAAAAGTTAATAGAAAGTGGTTGTACTAACATCGCATATATAGGGGTTACTCCAAAGGATAAGTCCGCTGGTAAGTCACGTTTAGAGGGCTTTACTAGTGCAATAGAAAAATACAATCTTAATTTAAATGAAAACTTAATGCATGAAAGCGATTTCACAAATGAGAGCGGTTACCAGGCTATGAAGAAAGTTTTGGCAGTAAAAGAAAGATTCGATGGTGTTTTCTGCTCTACAGATAGTATAGCTTTAGGTGCAATGAAATGTTTAAAAGACTATGGAATTAACGTACCTAACGATGTTAAGATTATTTCCATAGGCAATTCCGATATGGCAGAACTCTGTAATCCTACACTATCATCGGCATACTTGTACTATGTTAGTGGGGGCAAAGAAGCTTGTAGAATGCTACTTGACAGCCTAAACAGTGACAGCCACATCGTAAAACAACACCGTTTGGGTTACGAGATTTTCAGTAGAGAATCTACGAAACTTTAAACTAGATACATATAACTAAAAATTTTAGATATATATATTTATGTGTCTGCTATCCATTAAAACCCTACTATTTCGATATTCTTTGTATGTAGTTTCGTGGATAGTTGGCACATTGCTGATTAAAATGTTTTTTTGTGCTTTTTGTTGAATCTGTACAAATTTTTATATAAAAGTTCGTCAAATAAAAGTATTTACTTTTTCAAAATAGTATTATATAATATACCTAAAGGTATGAAATTGATTTCATATTATTGGGGCATCTGGGTTATGGAAACAGGATGTTTATTAGAAAGTCATATTCGCTCGAAGAATCTCCTAATGATTTGGGTTCGGCATATTTAAGGGACTATAATATGCCGAATCTGTTAAAATTTGTTGATAAGAAAACTTTAGGACATAATCAAAAATTTCACACTCTTAGGTATATGGGACGGCTTTGTATCTGCTTACGTTTTGTGTAGCGTGACTATAGTCGTCCCATATGCAGTAGAGATTGACAATATATTTTGACATCTTTCGGAATTTACAAGCTTTAGGATTTTTAAGATTTAAGAGTTAATTAGTTTCCAACTATCTATTTTAGAAAAAGGGGTAATATTTATGAAAAAAGTAGTTTCAATAGGAGAGGCATTAATAGATTTCATTCCGAATGAAAAAGGCTGTCAACTAAAAGAGGTTATCAATTTTGAACGTGTTTGCGGTGGTGCGCCAACTAACGTTACTGCTGTGGTAGCTAAACTAGGCGGTGAATCGCAGATTATCACAAAGTTGGGAAACGATGCTTTTGGAGATTACATTGTGGATACTCTTAACGGCATCGGTGTAAATACCTCTAGTGTATTAAGAACTTCCGAGGCTAACACCTGTTTAGCATTTGTGTCTTTAAAGGAAGACGGCAATAGGGACTTTTCTTTCTATAGAAATCCTAGTGCAGATATGCTATTAAGCAAAGACGAATTAGATTCAAGTTGGTTTGACAATATGGGTGTGTTACACTTCTGTTCGGTTTCGCTAGTGGAAAGCCCTATGAAGTATGCTCATGTTAAGGCTATAGAACTAGCCAAACAGCGTAACGCAATAGTCAGCTTTGACCCAAACGTTAGACTACCACTTTGGAATGACCATCAAAAGTGTAAACAAACTATTAATGAGTTTATACAGTATGCCGATTTATTAAAAATTTCCGATGAGGAAGTAGAGTTTATATCAGGCAAGTCTATTAAAGAAGCCTCTAAAGACTTTTTCGATAAGGGTGTTAAGGTTATACTATACTCTATGGGAAAAGACGGTGCTATGATTATCACTAGGAACTTTACAATAACGGTTTCCAGCTGTAAGGTTAAGGCTGTCGATACTACTGGTGCAGGTGACAGCATTATCGGGGCGTTGTTGTATTGCCTATCTAGAGATAATATAACCGCTAGTGAGTTAGAGAACATCCCAGAAGATACCTTAAGAGAGTATTTGAAGTTCTCCAACTATTATTCCACTTATAGTGTTTTAAGCAAAGGTGCTATTAATTCATATGCTAACTTAGAGCAGATTGAAGAATTTATATCAAAATGTTAGATTTTTTTAAAATACTACATTTTCTAGATTTGTAGTTTTATGGTATTACCTTAAAGCTATCCTTCCCGTGCTTTGTTTTAACATACATTCAGTTAGTTTCAAAATGTTCTACCTATGACTGGTGTACCTCTGCTGATTATTTTGAATATACCTCAGTGACATAAATTTTAAAACAAGGACGGTGATTTTATGGTAACCATGCATGGAAGTGGTGTTTACCAAAGGATAGTAATGGGTAACGTATCTTTTTTGGATGATGATAAACTAGACTTTTCTAGCACTACCATTGTGGATACTGAAAAAGAGGTTTTGCGTTTCAAACACGCTCATATAGAATCTTTAAAGATAGTACAGTACCTATACACTAGGGCTTTAACTAAAACTAGTAGGAGCAATACAAAAGTATTTCAATCGTACTTAGCTATACTAGAAGATAAGCTTTGTATTCAAACAGCAATAAAGATGATTGAAGAAGAAAGTATGTGTGCAGAACAGGCTATCATTGCCACAAGCGAACGCATTTCAGAAATGTTTCTATCTATAGAGAATGAGTATATGCATTCTCAAGCGGTGGACGTTAAAGACGTTGCTAAGCTTATCATAAAGAATCTACTATATGACTTTGTAGATTTGCCCATTATTAGAAGAAGTAGTATCGTTTGTGCCGAGGAACTTTCCCCCACAGATGTTATTGAGTTAGGTTGTAGGAGGGTTCAAGCTTTGGTAGTAGCAAATACTTCTAGCAACGATTATGTTTCGTCAGTGTGTAGAACTATGGCTATACCTACCATAATGGGTGTGGGCAAAGGCATACTAGACGATTCATACAAGAACAAGTTAGCAATTGTAGATTCTTACAGTGGTACTTTGTATATCAACCCCACTGAAGATACTATTGTGAATATTACCCGCATGGTTGCAACGTGCAACTAGTACTATAATGATATGATGCTTTACAAAACAAGGAATGCCTTTTTTAAGGG
>CAYXNU010000054.1:0-3415 GCA_964466485.1 uncultured Ruminococcus sp. | reverse complement strand
TCTGGGGGGTTGAATAGCCTTAACTTACCTAGCCCACGAGATACCACCATGTTGTTACTACCCATAGAGTACAACCCACCACTATACTTAGGAAATAACTTTCTTTCAGGGGATAGCAAACCATTAATAAAAGGTAGCCTAACTATTCCCCCGTGAACGTGTCCGCAGAGGGTTAAGTCTGCACCCCACTGAGAATAGCTATCGAAAAAGAAAGGGTTGTGTGCTAGTAGTATGTTGTAGTCTTTGGGGTTTGGGTTGCCCAAATCGGATTGTATATCCAGTTGGGTGTAGTGGTATAGGTTGTCGTATTTGTGGTCGTTGTTGTGGTAGCATGGTGTAGGGATAGTCACACCCCATAGTTGAGTATGTTCTGCTAGGGTAACTTTTTGATTATCTAGTAGGGTTGCACCGAAACTTTTAAAATATTCTGTAAGTTTTTCGTAGTCGCCATAGATTATTTCAAGTTCGTGGTTGCCCAAAATATAGTAAACCTTAGCGACTTTGCTAACCTCTTTAATTAAACTTTTAGCATTGTTAAAGTTTGTTTGGTTGCGTGATACTAAATCTCCAGTGCATACGATAACGTCAGGGGATTCTTTGCGTATTAGCTTAACCAATCTCATGTTGTTTTTACCAAAGTTTTTTTTGTGTAGGTCGCTAATCTGTAAAATTTTCAAACTATCCTTAGCCTTGAAACTATAACGCCTAACGGCTACCCTTTGCATATCTAGATACACATATATTGCAAATAAAACTATCAAGGCTAAAAATACATACTTGCCCAAATACAACACCTCCGAGGATAAAACTTTATAGACACTATCCGCAAATATGTTCACCCTCCCAACGGATAGCATTTAATATATACTTAGACATATCTAATTGAAATTCTTCCCAATTACAATGTCTAAGTAAGACTTCGTGTTCATAGTCGAAACTGCAAATGCTTTTTAAATCTTTAGACCATAAAATTAGCAAGTCGCCATAATTTTCATGTTTATTACACAATGATATAAACTCACGATTTTTATAGTTAAAAATATAAGTATCAGTGATATAATATAGTTTGCAATAACCCTCTCTAGTTTGAATAGTAATATCTTTTTGCATAAAGAAATCAATCATGGATTGTGGACAATTGAACTCTTTAAACTGTGCGATTTTCAAATCTAAGTTGTGATATTCTTTAGGTTCTTTAGATTTTATATATTCTGCAATTTCAAGATTATTCTTTTTCAAAGCCCAATGATATGCCCTTTGACCTAGTTTGTTAGTTAGAGTTAAATCCGCACCACTATCTATTAGATACTTAGCAACTTTCGGGAGGTTTTCATATATTGCCCACATTAGAGGGGTATCCCCCATAGGATATACCACATTAGGTATATTATAATTAATATCTGCACCGTTTTCTACTAGATTTTTAACCTTTTCTAACGTTTCGATTTCACGATTTGTATTAAGCGTTCTTTTAATAGCATCCTTTTGACAATTATCATTCATAATAAAAACCTCTTTCCACAATAGACATATTTTTTAAAATAGTCTAATATATGTTTATATTACTCTATAATTATATCATATGAAAGCATAATTTTCTACAACAAAATTCTACTAAAAGACTTTATTTTTTTTAGTTTTCATAGTATAATATAATAGATACGTTTAATTTTGAAAGGAGCTAATTATTTTCAATGGAACAGAAGAAACTATTACTCGGTATAGACGTTGGTTCTACTACCGTTAAAACTGTTATTACTGATAGTGATAGCAAAGATATATTATACTCAAAATATCAAAGACACTTTTCTAAAGTAAAAGAAACCGTTACTGAACAACTAGAAACTATAAAAGAACAGTACGGCGATTGTCTATTCAAAGTGGCTATTACTGGTTCTGCGGGACTAGGTTTAGCTAACGCTAGTGGAATACCTTTCGTTCAAGAAGTGCATTCCTCATTTGTGGCAGTAAAACAAAAGTATCCTAAAACGGATGTTGTTATAGAACTAGGCGGAGAAGATGCTAAGATTATATTCTTAACTGGTGGTGTAGAACAACGTATGAACGGTTCTTGTGCTGGTGGTACTGGTGCATTCATAGACCAAATGGCTACACTATTAGGTATCACAGCAGACCAACTAGACGAGTTATCTTTAAAGGCTGATAAGGTTTACCAAATAGCCTCACGTTGTGGAGTGTTTGCAAAGTCGGATATACAACCGCTATTAAATCAAGGTGCTAAGCGTGAAGATATTTCCGCAAGTATATTTCAAGCTGTAGTAGACCAAACTGTATCAGGTTTGGCACAGGGCAGAAAGATTGAGGGTAACGTTCTATTTTTGGGAGGCCCTTTGTCGTTCCTAAAGGGTTTAAGAAAAGCTTTCGTAAATACCCTAAAGTTAGACGACGAACACGCTACATTCCCAAAGGATGCTCCAGTGTTTGTTGCATATGGTAGTGCATTGTATGCCGAAAATACCGACGAATACAGAGAAATATACGACATCATTTACGATTTGAAAAACGCTAAACTTAATGATACTATAGTCACTGGTGAAAAGCTATTCAATAGCAAAGAGGAGTATCATGAGTTTATAGAACGTCATAAAAAGTGTGACCTAAAGTACGCAGATATTACTAAGTACGAGGGCAATGCATATTTGGGTATAGATTGCGGTTCTACTACTACTAAGCTAGTACTCCTTACCGAAGATGGCGACTTGCTATACCAGTATTACGCATCCAACAAGGGACAACCCCTTGACAAGGTTGTAGAACGCTTAAAAGAGATATACTCCATAGCTAACCCAAAACTAGTAATAAAGTCTAGTGCGGTTACTGGTTACGGTGAGGAACTTATTAAGTCTGCTTTGGGTGTGGATTTCGGTATAGTTGAAACTGTAGCACACTATAAGGCTGGTTCATTCTTCCAACCTAATGTAGACTTTATTATCGATATTGGCGGACAAGATATCAAGTGCTTTAAGATTAAGAACGGTGCTATAGATAGCATAATGCTTAACGAGGCTTGTTCTTCGGGATGTGGCTCATTCATACAGACTTTTGCACAGGCTTTGGGATACGATATTTCCGAGTTTGCCCGTTTGGGACTATTTGCAGAACACCCAGTAGAACTAGGCTCTAGATGTACAGTGTTCATGAACTCCAGTGTTAAACAGGCACAGAAAGACGGTGCTACTGTTGAGGACATATCTGCAGGATTGTCATCCTCTATAATTAAGAACGCTATATATAAAGTTATCCGTGCGAAGTCTGTGGACGAACTAGGTAAGAATATAGTAGTACAAGGCGGAACTTTCTTAAACGATGCTGTATTGCGTTCCTTTGAAAAAGAACTAGGCAGAAATGTAGTACGTCCAGCGGTTGCAGGTTTGATGGGTGCTGTAGGTTGTGC
>CAYXNU010000053.1:0-10023 GCA_964466485.1 uncultured Ruminococcus sp. | reverse complement strand
CAGTAAAAAGATATTGTGTCAACCCTACACAAAAAAATACACTTCTTTAGTAGAATTTACACAATATGTAATAGTTTTCATTGACTTTTTTAAGTAATTCATCATTGTTCACAAATTGTACATAATTTTTGTTAATAAATATGCTATAATAAAACTATAATAAACCATTTATTGTGTTTATTTAGTTTAAACAGACGGAGGAAGATTCTTTAATATGAATGATAATAATACCAATAAAAACAAACCTAAAGTAATAGCTTTATGCATGGGTGGTATGGACTCACAGTATCAGTCTAAAATTATTGACCATATTACTAAGAAGTTTTTTAATACTAACTACAAAGTATTATTGTTCCAATCTTTTTCTAATTCTTATGATAATGACAATCATAATATAGGAGATTTCAACATATATAATCTTATAAACTATGACATAATCGACGCTATAGTTTTAGACTACATGAGTATAAAACGACCACAAAGTGCTATTAGCATAGTCGATAAAGCTAAAGAACACGGTTTGCCTGTTATAATAATAGACGGCGAATTTGAAGGAACTTTGAACATAACTTTTGGCTACTCTAAAGCGATAACAGTTCTTACTAACCACCTTATAGAAGAACATCACGTTACTAGAATAAACTTTATGGCAGCCGCCCCAGATAACGACATATCCTTAGAGCGTGAACTGGCTTACAAAGAAGCTTTAGAAAGTCATGGCATACCCTTTGAGAAAAAACGTGTAGCATATGGATACTTTTGGAACGAACCCGCAAAGGCAGAAGTTAAAAACTACTATGAAAAGTATCACGAAATGCCACAGGCTTTTGTATGTGCAAACGACTCTATGGCTATAGGTGTTTGTCAAGCATTGCAAGAGTTAGGCTTTGAAGTCCCACAAGATGTGTTGGTTACTGGCTTAGATGGTATCCTAGAGGCTATAAACTATTCTCCAAAAATTACCACGGTAGGTTACAACTTTAAAGAGTTAAGCAATATAGTATTCGATACCCTAACAGACTACTTTGAAAACAATACTCAAATACCTACAGGAAAGCTTATCGTAGAGGGAGAAGTAATATACTCTAGTTCGTGTGGCTGTGCGCCTATAAACTATCATTTAGATAACCAACTAAAGCGTGACCTATACTCCAACTTAGACTTTTATAAAATCTTCTCTATGAGTTTAAATAACTTAGTAGAACGTGCAGCGGGTGCATCATCTTTACAAGATACCATAGTAAGGTTACAATATCATGTATTAAAGATGTGGGCTGAAAAGGTTTGGGTATGCCTAAACGATACCTATCTAAATGGTAACATATCCTATTCCAACTCAGACTTTGGGTACACCATCAACGGCTACGATGCAAACTCAAACTGTGTTATATATCGTAATCGTGACAATTGCACTTCCAAAGGGTTATTTAAGACTTCAAACTTGCTACCCGACTTTGAACAAGAACTAATGAACAATACTACTGCTTTGATGTTCTGTCCGCTTAACAATCAAGAGAAAACTATAGGGTATGTTGTTACTACCTACAACGACGACTTCCACGATAACCTATTCAAGTATTGTAACTTCCTAAAAAACGTTGTAATGATACTAGAAAACTCTAAAATTCAAAACGAGCTAAAGAGTACCATCAACAAACTTGAAAATATGTACATTAGGGATTCTATGACATCCATATACAATAGGCGTGGATTCTATCAGTTAGTACCATCTTTAGTTTCACAGTGTTTAGTAGAAAGCAAATACCTAATGGTTATATCTGTAGACCTAGACGGTTTAAAGCCCATAAACGATATCTATGGTCACAACGAGGGTGATAACGCTATTATAACAGTAGCCAAAACTTTAAACTCCATAGCCATTAACAACGAGATAGTATCTAGGTTTGGTGGCGATGAGTATGTAGTCGCTGGTATGTGTGACAACAAAAGCTATGCTGAAAACTATGTAAGTAAGCTTAACGACTTCTTAAACTACTACAATGAGAATTCGCATAAGCCTTATAAAATCTCAGCTAGTTCTGGAATATACTGCACCAAAGTAGAGGCTGTTGAAAACATACTAATAGACGACTTAATAAAGTACGCTGACGAAAGTATGTACATTCAAAAACAGGCTAAGCATTACAACCGTGGCAGATAGTACAAGTTCTCCATAAGTATAACGGATAGTATTATATAATAATATACTATCCGCTTTTTGGGTTTTATTGGGCAAAAAATATTTTTATACTTGATATATTAATAAAAGGATGTTATAATTAATATGAATCATTAAAAGGAAAAAGAAAGGTGAATTTAATATAATGAGTAAAAAAGCCATTGCAGTGATAAGTTTTGGTACTACCTACTTAGACACTGCCGAAAAGACTATTCATGCAGTAGAAAAAGACATAGCCGTGGAGTTTCCCGAATACGAGATAACTTCAGCGTATACGAGTAGCCTTATTAGAAACGCTCTATCAAAAGAGGGCATTAACGTTCCATCCCCACATGAATGTTTTGAAAACCTACTTGAAAACGGTTGCAAAGAAGTGATAGTATTACCTACCCACATAATAGGCGGTGAGGAATACTCCAAAGTAGTAGAATGCGTAAGAGAGTTTTCCTCTAGGTTTGACAGCATTAAGGTGTGCCGTCCCCTAATAGAAAAGCAAGACGTTACAAGTATTGTGGATACCATCCTAGAGGTATTTGCCATCCCACAGGATAGCTATATGGTATTTATGGGGCATGGTAGTAGTACACAGTCCAATGAGATATACCACCTAATAAACGAGGAGTTCTCCACTAGAGGTGTAAAAAATATGTACATGGCTACTGTAGAGGCTACTCCCGAACTACTTGACGCTGTACACACAGTCCGAGAGTACCCATCACTAAAAGAGGTTATTTTAACACCATTCATGTTAGTAGCTGGTGAACACGCCAACAACGACATGAACATCAGTTGGAAAAACGTCTTTGAGGATGCTAAGCTTAATCCTAGGTGTATTATAAAAGGTTTAGGGGAGTACCCCGAATTTAGAAAGATATATCTAGAAAGAGTTAAGGAGGTACTATGTTAGGGACTTTTTTTGGTGTAAGTGTAGGCAGTGGCGACCCAGAACTTATGACTCTAAAGTCTGTTAGGGTGCTAAACGATTGCGAGGTCATAGCAGTTCCAATATCCAATGGTAAGACTACAGCTTTTGACATTGCTAAACAAGTAGTAGACTTTTCTAACAAGACTATCCTAAAGCTACAATTTCCCATGGTTAGAGATACTTCTGCTTTAGAAGATATACATACACAACACGCTAACACCATCATAGAATATCTTACAGCAGGTAAGAGCGTTGCAATGATAAATCTAGGTGACGTTTCAGTCTACTCTACATTTTCATACATTAGCGAGAGGGTACAGGCTAAAGGTTTTGATGTACAAGCTATATCGGGGGTTACTAGTTTTTGCGAATGTGCCAACCGTTTAAAGTTGTCGCTTACTAGCATGAACGAACCCGTACATATAGTGCCGTCATCGTATAGCGACTTAGAAAGTGTTATAGAGTCTAGAGGTACAAAAATCATCATGAAAACTTCTAGGAACGTTGCTAAGCTATCCCAAATGCTTGAGGGCAAACAATACTATGTGTGTCAAAACTGTGGCATGGATGGTGAAAACTTTTCACAAACTCTATCAGAGAGTACTGGCTACTTTACCACCATAATAGTTAAAGATTAAAATTCGTTACATTAGGGAGGATGTTTAATGAATCCAAAGAATACAAAGACTAGAAACATAATAATACTAGTGGCTTGTATACTGGTATTAGTAATAGCAATTGCAGTAGTATCCATATTTAGCAAAAGCGAAGATTTAGAACCAGTCACCGAAGAAGTAACTATTGGTACTAGTGCTACTACCGTCGCTGAAACTACCATAACTACTACAACTACCACTGTTACCACGACAGAAGTTACAACAGTTACTACTACAGAAGAAACTACAGAAACTTCCACCGCTGAAACGACAGAATATAAGTTTGAATATACCCCCTCTATAAAGAAATCCACTGTGCTTAGTGCTAACCAAACAAACTCCGATTGCAAGGGTTGGGTATACATAAAGAATAGTGCTATAGACTATCCTGTAATGCAGTCCGACGACAACAGTTACTACGTTGAACACTCATGGACTGGTGCGGAGAGTCATTCGGGTTCTATTATGCTAGACTATGAATGCACCATAGGTAGAACTAATAACGTCATACTATATGGACACAACATGGCTAATGGTTCTATGTTCCATCAAGTTAAAAGCTACAAAGATAGCAGTTGGTGGAGCAACCACCAGTATGTAGAACTTGCCGACCTTGAAAAAGTTTATGTATACCAAATATTCTCAGTAGACGTACTAAACGGTCTTTCGAGTGCAAGTTTTAAGTATTGGCTAGAGCCTTACAAGAGCCTATCCACCGAGGACGACTATAACAGCTTTATAGATAATGTTTTAGCTAAAAGATACACATCTGCTGGTATATCTGCACCTACCTACCCAACTGGTATAATAACTCTACAAACTTGCAACTCAGGTGCTGATGATGGTATGCGTTGTGTAGCCTTTGGCAAACTAGTAGGCGTATTTGACCTTCAATAATATTTGTTTTTTTATTTTAAACTATTTTTTTAAAGGAGTACTTTTTTATGAATAATCAAAGTATTATTACTACAGATGACATTAAATTAGCGATGCAAAATCATGAACTAGTAGCATACTATCAACCACAGTATGATGCTATTACTAACAAGCTAGTAAGTGCGGAATCTTTAGTGCGTTGGATAAAACCCGACGGCACTTTTATAACACCTATACAGTTTATACCACTAGCCGAGGAATCCGATATAGTAACTGACATAGACTGGTATATGCTAGAGGAAGTTTGTACATTCCTAAAAAAACGCATAGACAACAACTTAAGACACGTTGAAATCTCTGTAAACTTTTCTAGAAGACATCTTGTAGAGGAAAACTTTAAAGAAAGACTATTTTCCACTGTGGATAAGTATAACATCCCTCATAACCTAATAGAGGTAGAACTTACTGAATCCGCCCTAATGGAAAACCCTAAAAACATGATAGACTTAATAGCCGACATTCGCAACGGCGGTTTCGATGTGGCTATAGATGACTTTGGTAGCGGTTTGTCATCACTTAGCTTAATAAAAGACATATCCGCAAACATACTAAAGATAGATAAATCTTTGCTTAGTGGGAACTGCGAAAATGAAAAAGAACGTGTCGTTCTTGAAAGCATTTTCGACTTTGCACACCGCCTAAACCTAACCACTATAGCAGAGGGTGTAGAAACTAAAGAACAGTTAGGCTTCCTTAGAACTTGCGACTGTAAGTTAATACAAGGGTACATATTTGCTAAACCTATGCCAGAAAGCCAGTTTGAAGAAGTATGCTCCAATAGTGTCCCCACGGACGAAATGGAAGATATACTATCCATACAAGCCCCCGCAAGTGTAACCCAACTACTTATGCAAGTAGTATTTACAAGGTATCCGCTAGTTATAATGTCTAACCTAACTAGGAACAGTTTCTACATGATGGCATACGATAACTTTTCCTCACGCTCATGCCCATCCACTGGAGTGTTTGAAGAACTCATAGAGCATGGCTCATCCACCATGTATGGTGACGAAAAAGAACTCTTTAAGAGTACATTCTCTATAGCAAACCTAATGAATGCTTATAACCGTGGAGAAAAGTCTGTGCGACTAGTAACACGTCAAATAGGAGATGATGGCATATATAGGAGAGTTGAAACTACAGACTACTTTGTTAAGAATCCATCTGTAAATGACGTTTTGGTTATTACACTATGCCAAAACCTAGACGATTAATTGAAAGGAATATAATTACATGATTACTTGTGCAAGTATCTTTTCGGATAATATGGTACTTCAAAGAGATAAGAACATATCAGTGTGGGGCTATGCAAACGCCTTTGATACTGTTAAGGTGCAGTTAAACGGCGTTACCGTTGAAACTAAAGCTCTAAAGAACCATACTTGGAACGTTACCTTACCCCCAATGAAAGCCTCTACAGGGCTAGTTATGACTATACAGAACGCTACCTCTAGTGAGAGTATAGTATTTAACAATATAGCCATAGGCGAGGTTTGGTTGTGTGGTGGACAGTCCAACATGGAGTTTGAGTTGCAAAACTCTAAAGACTCTCAAGAGGAGTTGCAACGTTGTGAAACTTCTAACGTTCGTTGCTTTAGCACTCAAAAGAATGCCTACATAGATGAGTACTTCTATCTAAACGATAGCAACAGCGTTTGGGAGGTTGCCACTCCTGAAACTTGTAAGCGTTGGTCAGCAGTAGGATACTACTTTGCCAAGAAACTATCCATAGAACTAGGAGTAACTGTAGGCATTATAAACTGTAACTGGGGCGGTACTAGTGGTTCTGCATGGGTTAGCAAAGAAAAGTTACTATCTCATGAAGACACTAAAGTATACATAGAGGAGTATGAAAAGGCTATAGAGGGAAAGTCCTTTGAGCAGTACTGCAAAGAACTAGAGGAGTATGAAGAATATGTAGCCCAATGGCAACCTAAAATTAATGAGTTCTATTCTAAGAACCCAAACGGTCTTTGGGGTGACGCTTTAGCCTTTGCAGGGGAGTGCAAGTACCCCGGACCTATAGGCTATAAGTCAGAGTTTAGACCTTGCGGAGTATATGAAACTATGTTAAAACGTGTTGCACCTTATACGTTAGCAGGGGTTATATACTATCAAGGGGAGAGCGACGACCACAGACCAAACTCTTACTACACACTACTAAACGAAGTAATATCCCAGTGGCGTACAGACTTTAAAGACGACACTCTACCATTCATGATAGTACAACTACCTATGCACATGGAACGTGGTGACGTAGACCACAAGAACTGGTGTATCATTAGAGAGGCACAAGCTAGGGTACACAGAACCATTAAGAATACTGGTTTAGCTGTAATACTAGAACTAGGCGAGTATGGAAACATCCACCCAGTAGATAAGAAACCAGTCGGCGAAAGACTATGCTTACAAGCGTTACACCATGTATACAACTCCCTAGAGGCTGACTTAGCCTATGGCGGTATGTATAAGGCTCATGTAGTCACCAATGGCGGAATACTAGTATACTTTGACTATGCCCCAGAGGGCTTTAATATTACAGGCTCTTTAGATGATTTTGAAATATCAGGGGAGGACGGAAAGTACTACCCCGCAGAGGTTAAACTTTATGACAATAGAGTGTTCTTGTCATCCAGTGAAGTTAAGTATCCAGTACACGCAAGGTATCTTTGGACTAACTATACAGAGATACATATATTCAGTAAGAAAAGCGGAATACCACTTGCACCGTTTAACTTTTAAAACAATAAACAATAAAATAAAATTAAAGGAACGCACACTTAAGAGCGTTCCTTTTTTTTGTAGTATATATAATAATATATAATATAAATAAACCTAAAAACCGTATACACTGTTGCCGTCGTCGTAATCATAGTTGTAGTTGTAGGAGTCGTCATCATCGTTGTCATAGCTGTAGTCGTAGTCATATGTAGGGGCTTGAGTAGCACTAGGATATAAGTTTTCAGGTGCTTTGGAGTAGTTGTCGAAGTATTCTTCATAGTCGTTGTAGTTTTCGTCATCGGGGTTTAAGTTTACATCATCTCTGTTGTTGAAGTACTGGTTTGCGGTAGTGGTAACTATAGGGTTTCCGTAGATATCAGTTTCGCCAAACGTTTCGGTAGTAGTTTCTTCCGTGGTGGTAGTTTCCTCTGTAGTAGTAGTGATAGTGGTTTCCTCGGTGGTAGTTACGGTAGTTTCTTCTACATAAGAGCCGTCTAAGTGGGAGTTTACAACTGCTATAGCCTCATTAAAGCTAGACACATCTGCCTTATAGAACTCTAAGGTATTGCCACTAGTATCAGTTAGATATAGCCTAGAGGTATCGTCATCGAACTGCCATGTAAAGTATACGAAGTCGCCTCTTTCGCTGTCTTTAATGTATAAGCCGTTGTTAGCAGTAATGCCCCATTGCCCATCGTAATAGGAGGTATCATCGCTGTTAAAGTTAGCGACGTATAGGTATATGTCACCGTAGTTGCACACGAAGAAGTCAGCGTTTAGGGAGTTGTATCCCACCCAGTAAGAGCCGTCATTTATGTTAGAGAGCGTATAGAAGTCTAGGCTGAAATCATCACGGATAGTTTCAAAATCTGTGGTAACATCGTCTAGTTTAGATAGGTATATATCTTCCATATACATAACAGAAGTGCCGTTGTCGAACTCGTATAGGGTATAGTCGTAGTATGTAATCATTTCGGATAGTGTTTCGTCTGTGTATACGGTAACTTTTTCGTCGTCCACAGTCCAAAAGCCTGTGATATCGCTTCGGTAGCCGTTGCTGTTTACGGATACGGTATCGCCAGTAAAGGTTATGTTAAATATGTTTCCGTTGCCGTCAGAACCCACCCACGAGGTGTTGTTGAGCTTTTCCTCTATGGTAAGTTCTACAGGTTCGGTGTAGGCATTGTTACCGTCACTTTCACCAACTGAAATATTATCGTCACCACTTTGAGTTGTTTCACTTTCGCTCAAATCCCCATTCCCTAGAGGCTCATCCGTGGACGAACTGTTGCACCCAGACATTAGGAACATGGATATACCCAAAACTATACATATAAATCTATTTTTGTAATTCATAAGAAATCTCCTTAAATCTTTTGATATAATTAAATACATTATATAATATTTTGGATATAAAATCAAGGGGTATGTGATATAGGAAATATTAGGAAAAATATTCTTAAAAAAGTTCACTTTTGGGATAAAAAAGTCGCTAAAAAAAATATTACAAATTTTTTTGAAAAATGTACTTGACAAATTTAAAAAATATGTTATAATATAATCGTTATCCTTGCTCATGCATTAAACGTGAGCGAAATCCAAAAGGAGGTGCTATGAATGGCAAAGTTAACTGAAAAGTATGAACTTATGGTAGTATTTAACACTAAGCTAGGTGAAGATGGTATCAAGGCTTTAATTGAAAAGTTTAAGGGTTACCTAGAAACTTCCACTACTTTTGAAAATGTTGAAGAATGGGGCAAGCGTAAACTTGCTTATGCTATCGAAGATGAAACAGAAGGCTACTATGTTGTAATGCATTTTGCGTCTGCTACTGACGTTCCTGCTGAACTTCAAAGAAGACTCAACATCACTGATGGCGTACTTCGTTCTCTAATTACTGTTGCGTAAGATTTAAAACACATATTATAGGAGGAATTTTCATTGAATAAGGTTATCCTCATGGGTAGGCTAACTGCCGACCCAGATTACAGACAGACCCCTCAGGGTACACCAGTGTGCAAATTTAGAATTGCAGTTAATAAAAATTATGTTTCTAAGGAAACTGGTAAAAGAGAAGCGGACTTTATTAATGTCGAGGCTTGGAGAGGAACAGCTGACTTAGTTGCTCGTTATTTTAAAAAAGGCAAACCTATTATCGTAGAGGGTTCTTTGACTACTAATGATTATACAGACCAAAATGGTATTAGGCAGTATAGAACTTTTGTACAGGCTAGTAATATTCATTTCTGCTTGACAGATAGTAGTGCTAATAACAACAATGACGGCTATGGCAATTACGGTAGCCCTTACCAACAAGGCGGTTATAATAATGGTAATTATCAGGGAGGTTATGCTCAACAGAACGGTAATAGTTATTACCAACAACCACAGCAACAGCCACCTGCACCACCAGTTTATCAACAGCCTGTAAACAATGTTAATAGTGTTCCAGTTCCAACTGTCCCAAACGGTGTTCCAAATAACGTTAATGTTGCACCACCTACTAACAGTGGTGATGATTTACAGACAGCTAATTTGGAAGATTTTGAGGAAATCCTTAGCGATGGTGAAATTCCATTCTAAAATATAGTCTTTCGTAAACCCAA